>JAHEEB010000678.1 GCA_024640925.1 Bacteroidota bacterium
GGGAAATTACTTTTTAAAAACGGATTTAATTTAACAAAACAAAATCTAGTCTATTTTCTTGTTAAAACATGTTATTTCCTTTTTCTTCGTTTAATCACAATAGTTATCAAAGCAACACCTAAGAGCAGAAGGAGGAATGTGGTTAATGTTTTTTTACGTTGAAGGTCATGTTGTAATATGCTTATCTTTTGATTAAGTGAGTGGATTTCATCTTCTGTACTTGCCAGACTTTGCTCGCGTTTTTCGATTTCGTTTCGCAACTGTAGTTCAACAAATTGTTTGTTATTATCTGCTTCGCTAAGCGAATCATTTATCTGGTGGTATTCTTTGAGAAATACGAATGCCTGTTTGTAATCGTTTTTCTGCTCGTAATACTCATATAGGTTTTTTATGGCATTCTTTTTTAAAATTCCATGATTCAATTGCCGGCCTAAATCGAACGAACGGTTGAAATAGGGAAGTGCTTCTGATTTTTTACCCTGCAGTGTGTAAATCTCTCCGATTTTGCGTGCACAAAGGGCTTCGCCATATTTGTTCTGTACTGTTTTGTTAATTGAATAAGCTTTGGAATAACAATCGAGGGCTTTACTCATTTCTTTCCGTTCAAAATACAGGTTGCCAAGACTGTTTAACTGTGAAGACATTCTCCATTGATCATTTAATTCCTTTCCGATATTGAATGACTTTTCGAAGTAAAGCTCAGCATTTTTATAATCTTTGGTTGACAGGTAAACATTGCCGATATTATTCAGCGTAACAGCTATTTCTTTTTTGTTCCCTATTTTTTCTTTCAGTTCAAGGCTCTGGTTATAGTAATCGAGCGATTGTTCAATATTTTTCTGTCGGGCATACATACTGCCAATCAAGTCGAGGGTATAAGCAGTTTTTGAATCATCGGACAGTCCTTTTTCAAGTTCCAGTGCATTTTTATAGGCATCGAGCGATTTATCAAACAACCCGGCGGAACTATATATATTGCCAATGTTTTTATACGATTCAGAGAAAACCGGTGAATTCTCCAGCTGATCCTTTAAATCGATTGCCTGTATATAGTAATCATAAGCTTTCAGGTAGTTGTTGCTGGTAAGGTATAAACTGCCTAGCTTGTTGTACATGGCAGCAACCCTTTCGGTGTAGCCCAATTGCTGGTATAGTTCCAGACTGTTTATGTAATAGTAGTATGCACTATCAACCATTCCGAGATTCTTAAAAGCATTTCCGATATTCTCTGTCGATTTGGCCATCTCTTCTTTGTTGCCGAATTTCTTTCGGATAGTAAAGGATTCCTTATAATACTTAAGAGCATCATTGTATTTGTTGTTTTGCCAATAAACACTGCCCAGCATATTGAGTGAGTTGGCAATTTCAATAGTATCTTTGTTTTCTTTGTATACGCCCAGCGCCAGTTCTAGGTATTTCCGGGCTTCATCATAGTTCGATAAATCGCGATATACAAGAGCTATGTTTTTCATAGAAGTAGCAACATCCGACCAATCGGAATATTTCTTGCGTAGCTCAAGTGCCTGTTTGTAATAATCGAGGGCTTTCTGATAATCTGCTTTTTGCCAGGCCACACTTCCCAGGTAATGAATAGATTCAGCAACACCTACCTGATCATTTTCAGCTTTAAAAATATCCATAGCCTCGTTGATTAGTTCCATGGCCTTTTCATAGTTGCCTTGCGATTTATAAACGATAGCCCGTAGGTTTTTTATTGTGGCAATATTTTTTTTCTGTTGCAGCTCTTCATAAATCTCCGATGCCTGCCCAAGACTCATGGCAGCTTCCTCATATTTGTGGGAATAGGTAAGAGCTACGCCTTCCAATTGATAGCCAAACGCCAAAATATCCTGATTAGAGCTCTCTTCGCCTGTGGAAATTATTTTTTTTGCCTGGGCAAGGCTAATGGATGGATTCTTATCAATACTGTTGTTGAAAATATTGTAAGCTTGCTTTAAAGAATCTGATACCGATGCCGAAATACCGGTAAATTGAGGCAATGGTTTTATCGAAGCATAGCCTATACCAATAGTCGCGAAGAATAAAATCAGTACAAAGACAAAATTGTTGCTTTTCATATGTATGTGAGTTAATCGTCTAATCGTTATTATACAACAAATAACAGGAAAAATACCTGTCGGTTTATGATAAGTAATATACGCCTGACTGTGTAATATTCGAAAAATAATTGTTAACAACTATCCAACCTAAAAGACTAAAACTATCAAGCCTATATCCACCCCCTCAGCTTGTAATACCCTATAGCGCAAAATTCGCGCAAAACTGTAATCTCATATTTTAAGTAACTCCACATATTATACCGGAATCCCAATCCATATTTCTCGTTCTTGTTATTTTTATTTTTGAAAAGCTTTTTTTCCTGTATGGCATTTTCAAAGGCGGGACAACCACCGACAAATGTAAACCCAGCTTTTCTAAAGGTTTTTACAGCCCTGTACATGTGTTCCGGCGAAGTGATAATCCTTATTCCTATACTGTCTGCTTCTTCTGGGGTAAAACATTTTTTTATTTCCAGCGCCTGGGAGTAAGTACTATAGCCTTTTCGTTCGAATGATATGCGATTACTATCGATACCGCGCATAGCAAGTTCCCTGGCCATAAGTATCTCAGGTGAGCCACCAAAGTTGGCTGTATCCGGTGGGAAAGCAATAATTATCTTAGTCTGTGGTTCTTCTTTGGCTGCCCCAGCAGCAAAATATGTCCGCATTAAATCTTCGGGGCTTGGCATGCCAACACCTCCAAGCAAAATAATATAATCCGGACGTTTTGTCAAGTCGACATTGTATGTTCCAAGCCAGTAATAAATGTTATATGGAATATCGGTAAAGCTAAGTATAACGCCAATTAATGTAATTGTCCCCAGAATTTTTACAAAACAGAAATACGCAGGACGAATTTTAGTCCACATATTTTTTACAATTTGCAAAACTTTCATTGCGAAAAAATTATGGTTGAGTTGTAGTTTTGAGACTGCAAGGTACATAAAAACAAAGAAATAATTCAAATGCTCTATAGTACTAATTAACAGGTTGATTTCGTTAACAGGTTGAACAACCATCAAATCATATTGTTTATCATCTTAACAGGTGAACGATTTATACTTTTCAGAATGGAAACAAAAGAAAACAACATCATGGTTTCAGAATCAATAAGAGTGTGCATGATTCAGGAAATAAAAAATCTTACCGATTCTACTTTTTTAATCCGGTTCGATAGGGATAATATGGAATTTAGTCCCGGACAGTACATAACTCTTGGACTGCCGGGCGATGATCAAATCAGGGAATATACAATATATAGCCCGGACAATGTTGATTATCTCGAAGTGCTTGTTAAAGTGATTGATGGCGGACTTGTTTCGGAAAAACTTCAAAAACTTCAGAAGGGCGATTTGTTAAAAGTTGATGGGCCTTTTGGCTTTTTTACGATCAATAAGAAACGTCTCTTTACACATAAATACCTTTTTATAGCTACAGGTACGGGCATTGCACCATTTCACTCTTATGTTACCAGTTTTCCTGCTCTCAATTATCAAATACTTCATGGCATACG
>JAHEEB010000679.1 GCA_024640925.1 Bacteroidota bacterium
CCCACCTGGATAATAGTAAGAATTTTCTTCTAATTTTTCTATTTCACCAGAATAAGTGAATTTAATAATATTTTTACTATTTATTTCATGAGATAAATTTGAACTAGTATTAATAGAATCAATAAGACTTTTATATGATATATAATTTTCAATATAATAGGTAGTATCAGGATGAGATGTAGGATTAATTAATTGATTTATTTCATTAGGCTTTGTTTCTTTATTTCGATTTGAAAAATAGTTCAGAATACCAATAAAACATACGATAGCTGTAATTAATATACTAAGTTTTTTCAAATTTTGTGAAGATGAGCTTTTAAAATATTCATCGCCTTTAGGTGTAATTGAAACAACTTCCTTATTTGATAAATCATTTTTTTTCAAAATATAATCATTCTTCATTAACCAATCTAAACTTTTTAGTGCATGTTTATTTTTAATTTTTATTATTAATTCATCCTTATGAAGACTTTTTTCCTTTAGAAGAATTATAAGTATTTTCCTTTCGTAACTATTCATTTTATGGTATTTAATGTTTTATTATGTTTATCAACACTTTTTTTATGTAAAGCTGACATCCATAAAATTACTAACATATAAAAAGAAACACAAATGTTTTTATTTTTAAAGAAGTTACCAATTCTTCAGATAAAAATAAGACTAGATATGTTCCATTATAAATTTTTTTTAGTATTTCCTAACTCCTTCCCTTTATAATAATTATTTATTGAAAGCGTTATTATTTCTACTGATATTTTATTTAAAACCTATATCCTATGTATACTTACACATTTGGCGGCAAAAAAGGCAAGAAAAATACCCTGAAAGAAAGCAACAACCGTGTGGTTGTCCGAACAAAAAATGCCAGAAAACTAGATAATTCTGTTTATTCAGACGAAGGAAAAGAAACATTGAAGGACTTCGAGGTGGAAATTGAATTTCCCGAGGCTGATGTTACCATACTAAAAACAAAAGAATCGGTTTCCGATAGCAAGAAAGTGCGGGATAATGCACGAACAGTATTAAAAAAGGAACCCGAACTCCGTTTTGCAGGTCGTGTTTTAACAGATACCGATGGCAAAACACCTGTTTTATATACCGAGAATATCTTCATTAAATTCCATGATGAAATTAAACCCGAAGATTGTGAGAAAATTCTTTCGGAAAACAACCTGTCAATAAAACAAAAACCCGATTATGCCACAAACAGCTATTTTGTCGGAGCTATAGAAAACACAGGACTAAAGGTTTTTGAAATTGCCGAATTATTGCTTCAAAAGAAGGAAGTTGAGCTTTGCCATCCTGAACTGATTAGAAAAAGGGGGTTTAAAACAATCAAGATCCATATGAAACAATGGCATTTAAAAAAAACGACCATTGATGGAAATGAAATAAACGCAAATGTAAAAGCTGACCTTGCCCACAAATTGTCGACCGGGAAAAATGTGGTTGTTGCCATAATAGATGATGGTTTCGATATCGATCATCCGGAATTTAACTTCCCTGGTAAAGTAGTTTCGGCAAGAGATGTTACACTTAAAACGAATAACCCACGCCCAAAAGAATATAACGATCACGGGACTTCTTGTGCTGGTGTAGCTGTTGCCTCGGGGGTAAAAGCTTCGGGAGTTGCGCCCGATGCCACTTTCATGCCCATTCGTTTGGATTCTGACTTAGGGTCAATAGCAGAATCGAATGCCTTTAAATGGGCTGCTGACCATGGTGCTGATATCATATCTTGCAGTTGGGGACCAAGCGATGGAGACTGGACCAATCCGGATGACCCCACTCATACATCTCCGGTTGAACTACCCGACAGTACTCGTCTGGCAATGGATTATGCCCTTTCTAAGGGACGTAGCGGCAAGGGTTGTGTAATTACATTTGCTTCCGGCAATGGGAACGAAGATGTAAAATTCGATGGATATGCCAGTTATCCAAAAGTGCTGGCTGTTGCTGCATGTAACGATACGAATAAGCGAAGTGTTTACAGCGATTTTGGGAATAATGTATGGTGTTGTTTCCCCAGTAGCGATTTTGGTTACGAACCTTTTAACCATCCCAATCCTCTTACCAATGGAATTTATACTACCGATCGCTTAAAATCTGCCGGATATTCAACCGGAAATTATACCGATACTTTTGGAGGTACTTCCAGTGCTTGTCCTGGTGTGGCCGGAACTATAGCATTGATGCTTTCCGCTAATACCGAACTTACCGTAAAACAAGTTAAGGAGATTATAAAAGAAACGGCTGAAAAAATAGACAAGACTAACGGCAAATACGATACCCAGGGACATAGCAGATATTATGGGTATGGAAAAATAGATGCTGAAAAAGCTGTAAAGAAAGCCATAGAGCTTAAAACAAAGCCTGTTATCACTATGGTAAAAATAGTTTCGGCATTGGTTAACCCGGAAGGTATTGATAGTGGGAATGAAAAAATTTCACTTCTTAATACCTCTACCGTTGATGTTAACATCGATGGATGGTGTTTCGAGGTGAAAGGAAAAAAAGAAAAACTTTCGGGAATAATTGCTGGTGGCGAAGCCCGAACTTTCATTTTAAATGGCTCCAAAATAAAGCTGGCAAATATGGGTGGTAATATCAATCTCATAAATGCCAACTCTGAGATAATAAATACCGTTACTTACCAGAAAAACAGGTAAAAAAGGGAGTTGTAGTGGAGTTTTAATCCGAAGCTAAAATTATTTTTATTCCTTTAGATCGATAAGATAGAGCTTTTGAAGTTTTGCAGTAATTAAATGCAAATATAATCTATAACATAATAACATACAACGTACTACAATAATACGAAGATTATCACATTTAAACCTTAGATGCCACCTTCGCATATAAATTGTTCTTGGTTGTGAAGAAACAGATATTAGTTTTTCTTTCATATCACTGAACAAATTACTTTTATTTTATTAGCATCAAGTTCTGAAACAAAATATTTCAAAATATTTTCAGAATTGAATCTTTACTATTTATATTTCGTAAATTTACGAAATGAATAGTATGCTGATAAAAGATAATTATTATTCCGAAAAACAGGAAAAGATAGCACGATTTGCGAAAGCTCTATCCAATCCGGTAAGAGTCTACATTCTCGATTATTTAGCTAATAATTTAGATAAATGCTGTTATAGCGGTGATATGGCAGAAGAACTTCCAATTGCACGTTCTACCCTTTCGGAACATCTGAAAGAACTTAAAATGGCTGGTTTAATACAAGGTGAAATTAATCCTCCATATATAAAATATTGTATTAATCGCGAAAACTGGGAAGAAGCAAAACAATTGTTTGCTGCCTTTTTTAAACGATAAAAAATTAATTTTAAAGTTCGGGGGTTCCCGAAATAACTCAAAACAGATTGAATATGGAAATAAAAATTTTAGGTACAGGATGCCCCAAGTGCAAGACACTTGAAAAAATTACCCGTGAAGTAGTGGAACAAAATGGTTTTAATGCCACAATTACCAAGGTAGACGACATTATGGATATTATGAAGTATAACATTATGGCAACACCAGCTTTGGTTGTGAACGAGAAGGTAGAAATAAAAGGT
>JAHEEB010000095.1 GCA_024640925.1 Bacteroidota bacterium
TGGCAATTACTTTAAATACAATTTAGGCGGGGCCATCTTTCTCTTAATTGCATTTATTTGTGTAACAGCAATGCCTCCATCGGGACTATTTATTAGTGAATTTCTTATTTTCCGTTCACTTTTCGAAGCTCAGTCTTTGTATATTCTTATTCCTGTACTTATTCTGCTTACCATGATCATCTGGTGTTTTGGCAAGAATATTTTCAAGATTCTGTTTACCCCGCCAATAAACTTTGATGAGACATCTATAGAGAAAGTTAGCAGACTTGAGCTGATTTCGCAATATGTATTACTTGGTATTGTTATATATATGGGTATTAATCCACCAACAGAATTTGTAGCACTTATTCAGGAAGCAGTAAAAAATATTATGTAACTATGAACTATTCCGTTTTAAAAAATAATCAGCGTGTTCAGTTCGCGTCCATTCCGGTAATTGCATATGAAAGTTTTATTGAAACAATATCCGGAATGCTTGAGGATAAGAATAACCATTGCGTTAATTTTTTTGGCTTCCCATCAGATAATAAAGTGAAGCTGATATGTTGTATTGCATCAGATACGGAATCGTGCATTCATGTTACATCAACAAATGTTGAGACTGGTTCTTCTCTGCCATCTGCAACAGCCCATAATCTTTCGTTCGAAAAATTTGAGCGTGAAATACATGAAAATTTTGGAATAAAATATACCGATCATCCCTGGCTAAAACCAGTCAGATACCCGTTTTACCGCAATGATAAATCTCAGAACATATCAAATTATCCATTTTATTCAATCGAAAGCGAAGAATTACATGAAGTTGGCGTTGGTCCTATTCACGCAGGAATTATTGAACCGGGCCACTTTCGTTTTTTATGTAATGGGGAACAAATTCTCCATCTCGAAATACAACTTGGATACCAACACCGGGGAATTGAACCCCTTTTTATTGAGAAGAAGAAACTGAATGAACGTGTTACTCTGGCAGAGAATATTGCAGGGGATACAGTAGTTGGCCACACAACTGCTTTTACCAATCTCTGGGAAAGCCTTTGTGATTATACTCCCACTCCTGATTTGAAATTCAACCGAACTTTAGCTCTTGAGCACGAAAGAATTGCCATACATACCGGCGATTTAAGCGCCATCTGTACCGATATTGCTTACCAGCTAGGTAGTTCTGTTTATGGCAGACTCCGTACCCCGGTCATCAATTATTTTCAGAAATGGTGTGGTAATCGCCTTGCTAAAAGCCTTATCAGACCGGGGAAAACTAACTTTCCATTTACAAAAGAATTGGCTAAAGAATGGTTTAAAAC
Organism: Bacteroidota bacterium; assembly: GCA_024640925.1. Lineage (GTDB taxonomy): Bacteria > Bacteroidota > Bacteroidia > Bacteroidales > UBA10428 > UBA10428. The sequence goes on from JAHEEB010000095.1 coordinate 1,302, forward strand.
CTTTGAAGATTATGATCCTGATTTTCAGGAGATGAGCAAGAGACTCTTTGACTTACCTTCAGCTTTGGCAAGACTGGAACGTACTGGTGTTGTTTCGGCTGAAACTGCAACAAATATCGGTATGGTTGGAATGGCAGCAAGGGCCAGTGGTTTGTTAAGAGATATCAGGCAAACTCACCCACACGATTTTTACCAGGAAATTGGATATGATCCAGTATTACAAACAACAGGAGATGTATATGCCAGAATAAATATCAGGATGGAAGAGATAATCGAATCGATGGATTACATGGTTGACCTAATAAATCATATGCCTGATCCGGCCAGGAAACATCCAGCTATGTCTGCTCCAATTCCTGACTCATTCGTTGTTTCGCTGGTTGAAGGATGGCGTGGTGAGATTTGTCACACAGCAATTACCGATGATAAAGGCGATTTGTTGATTTATAAAATAAAAGATCCATCGTACCACAACTGGCTTGCATTGGCTTTAGCTGTGAGAAATAATGATATTTCCGACTTCCCTATCTGTAACAAGAGTTTTGGACTTTCGTATTGCGGTCATGATTTATAATCTGAATGGATTAACTTGAAATGTAGAGCTTATGTTTGAGGATTTTAAAATACTATATCATCAGGGGAAACAATATATTCCCGATCTTACAACTGTTGAAGTTCCTGGCATTTTCAGAGGCCGACCAGTTATAACAAATGAGAATGTAGATGAAAATTTATTGATCGATATGTGCCCGACCATGGCAATATCAACTAATCCTGTGAGTATCGACCTGGGAAAATGTACCTTTTGCGGTGAGTGTTCATTTGCTTTTCCTTCAAAAATTCAGTTTACAAAAGACTACAAGATTTCCTCGAATATTCGTGAAAGGCTTATAGTTAAGGCGGGCGATACCGGATTTGTGGAACTTGATGCTGAAAAAATAAGAAAAGAAATAAAAAAAATATTTGGAGGTTCACTGAAATTACGCCAGGTTTCAGCTGCCGGTGATAACAGTTGTGAGCTTGAGTTAAATGCCACAGGCAATGTAAACTTCGATGTAGGCCGCTTTGGGATAGAGTTTGTTGCCTCACCAAGGCATGCCGATGGAATTGTAATCACCGGACCCATTTCCGAAAACATGGCTGAACCGCTTCAAATATGCTACGATGCGACTCCTGCTCCTAAAATCATTATACTTGCCGGTACCGATGCCATAAGTGGCGGAATTTTTGCCGGTAGCAAAGCATTAAACAGATCGTTTCTCGATAAATATCCGATAGACCTTTATGTTCCTGGAAATCCGGTTCATCCGCTTACTTTTATTAATGGTGTCCTGAGTTTATTGGGTAAAGGAAAAAAATAATATTTTTTTTATAAGGAAAATAATCCCATTGCCTATTTACTGGACAGTTTCTCTCGTGGTAAAAACCAGTTCCAAAAAACAATCAATTTCTTTGTAGTTAAAAAAGATCTCTCCATTCTGTAACGCAATACATATAACTTTTTTTATTACTTTTAAAATTGGATCCGTCATACCTAACCTAGCTATTCGCTTTTTTATGTTCCTTAAATTCTGATATGACTGTTTTAAAAGACATAGTTATCATCTTTGGCCTATCAACCTTTGTCAATTTTTTATTTACAAAGATTAAGGTTCCCACAATAATAGGATACCTGTTGACTGGAATATTAGTCGGCCCTCATTGTTTTGGGTTGATATTAGAGTATAAGGAGATAGATTTAATGGCTGAGATCGGTATCATTCTCCTCATGTTTATGATAGGTCTCGAATTTTCACTGAACCATTTGCTTAAAATACGGAGAATAGTATTTGTGGGTGGTTTCCTTCAATTGGTTTTAACCACTGTCATTACAATGGTTATGGCCCGCTTTTACTCACTAAGCTGGACTGGCTCTTTTTTTATAGGTATGATAACAGCTCTAAGCAGTACTGCTGTAGTCCTAAAGTTGTTGCAGGAGCGTTCAGAACTGACATCAAACTATGGACGAACGGTTCTAGGAATTTTAATTTTCCAGGATATTATACTGGTACCAATGTTGCTTTTTACACCTGCTTTAGGAGGTCATGATGTTGGCGGTGCCGCCCAGTTTTGGATGTTGCTTTTAAAGGCTGTAATGGTTATTGGGGTTTTATATGCCGGTAATCGTTGGTTAATGCCTAAATTATTGCATGCTATTGCAATGACAAAGAACCAGGAGTTATTTCTCATGAGTATTTTGCTCATTTGCCTTTCTGTAGCTTTGCTAACATCAGCGTTGGGTATGTCTCTTGCTTTTGGAGCCTTTCTTGCAGGACTTATGATTTCTGAATCGGAATATAGTCATAATGCTTTTGGGCACCTTATACCTTTCAAAGATACCTTCACCAGTTTCTTTTTCGTATCGATAGGTATGCTTCTGGACCTCAGTTTTGTGACTACAAATTATGGGCAGGTTATTTTTACAGTATTCTTAGTTATTTTGGTTAAGACATTTGTGGGCGGTGGAACTGCTTTTGTCCTTGGACATACATTTCGTGGAACTGTAATGGTTGGTGTTGCAATAAGTCAGGTCGGTGAATTTTCATTTATATTAGCGAAGCTTGGGTTGGATTATATGATAATTCCCGAACATTTTTACCAGTTATTCCTTGCTGTTGCTATTATCAGCATGTCTTTATCACCATTTCTTATTAAAATATCGTTACCATTTGCAAATTTATTGCTCAAGTTACCCTTGCCTGATTTTATGGTAAAAGGAATATTTCCATTACCGGAAATCGATGTTCCGAAAATGTCAAACCATCTGGTATTTATTGGAAAAGATTCCAGGGCTTTAAACCTTTCGGTTATGGCAAGGCATATGAAACTGCCATATGTTTCAATTGTGTTTGATCCGGCCCTTGCGCGTAAACTTCAACAGAAGGGCGAAATGGTTATCTATGGCGATTCCACCAATCTCCCAATACTTCAAAAAGCATATGTTGAATATGCCGACATTATTGTTGTTTCGGTTGGTAACCTTATAACTTCCCTTAATGTTATTGAAAAAATCAGGGAAATAAATAAAAATGCATACGTTATTATACGAACAAAACATGTAACAGATATTGATCAGTTATATAATCTGGGGGCAAGCCAGGTTATACCAGAAGAGTTTGAAACATCAATCGAACTTTTTGAAAGAGTATTACGAAAACGTTTAATCCCTGAAACAGATATTCGTTCTGTTATTACGAAAATCAGGGATGACAATTATGGAATATTTCTTGAGAGAGAGGAATATGCAAACCTGGCATTAACGAAAGAACTTCCGAATATTGAAATATTTCCGTTAGAAGTTGACGATGGTTGTTCTATTATTGGAAAAAGCATTATTGATGTTGAATTTCGTCAAACATTCCAGGTAACATTGGTTGCAATTATGAGAAACCATGAACTTATTGAACACCCTGAACCTGAAATTATTTTTCAGAAAGGCGACATTATTTACATCATGGGTAAACCAGAACAAATCAACAATGCTATCGATTTATTCTCGAAAGTAATTTAAATTTGGCTTTACTCGCCAAATTTTATTATCTCAACAGGGCAACTATCAGCAGCTTCTTTGATTTGGGTTTCATACATTGAATAATCAATGTCTTCAACCACTTTTGCTTCTCCGTCAAGATAAAATACTTCAGGACAGATTTCGGTACATAATCCGCATGATGTACAACCTTCTTCAATCCAAACCTTTATAATAGCCATATTGCAAAAATTAAAGTTATTTGGTTAAACAAAATCTGGTTATGGAATTAATGTGGATTTGGGTAGTATTTATCATAGGTATACCTGCATATTCTTTATCTGTTAGAATTAGTGGAAGCTCGGTACAACCTAAAATCAAACAATCGATATTTTGTTTTTGCACCATCTTCTCAATAATGTTTATTAAAATCTGTCGGGTGCCATTGTTAAAAACTCCCAACTCAATTTCAGAAAATAATTTCTGATTAATTGTTTCTTTATCACTTAGTTCAGGTAAAAGTACATCTAAACCATGTTGATTAAAAACTTTCTGGTAAAAATTTGCATTCATTGTATAGCCCGTACCAAATAACCCCGGTTTCTTTAAGTTGAGCTGCAAAACCTCGTCACAAGCAGATTTAACAATGCTGATCAATGGTATTGGTGATCGTTTACTGATTTCATTAAAATACTGGTGAGGTGTATTTGAGCTTATTGCAGCAAAATCAGCACCACTCTTTTTCAGCGATTCTATTATATTAACAAAATAAGATACAATTTGTTCATCCTGTTTTCTTTCCATCATTTCCAGGAATTCCGACATGTTAACACTATATATGAGTATCTCCGGATAATTCATATCATTATTCCCGCTTTTAAAGCAATCTATAATTCTTTTGTAGTAATCTATTGTTGCTTCGGGCCCCAACCCGCCAATAATTCCAATTTTTTTCATCTCTTATATTGAAAGAAGTTGTTTTAGTTTAAAACCTGGCGTTAAAAAAATTTAACAACAAATATAACGAACATAATTATTGTAAATATTGCTTGTATGACTATAGAGTATACGGCACCTAATCCTCTGGCCATTCCAGCGCCAGCAGCATCAGTACTACCCAAAGATCTATACAGGTTTTTATAATAACCTATAAAAAGAATTATCTGAACAATAAACATAAGGCAATAGATCCATAAACTTTGTTTTACAATATAGAAGTATATCATTTCAGGTATAAACAAAAAAAATCCCCACAAGAGCATTCGGATAAAAAATTTATGTCGTCTCATGTAAAAAAGGTTATTAAAAATTTAAAACTTATTTATTATTAGGGTAATTCATTCCAGATAAGCATTGTTTAAACAACCAATCTTCCCTATTCTCTCAATGTATTTAACCCTCTAAATATAACAAAAAATCCTATCTTCACATTTTACCCTTAATTGTGCAATAGCAGATCTGGTTCAAGTCATTACGAAATGGATATTATTCTATCAAAGAAAGAATTACGCAAAGAGGTCAAATCTCTCAAATTGCAGATAACATCCAAACAGAAGCTGGTATCTTCAGCAATCATATTTGAGAAAATTGAAAACATTGAAATATTTCAAAAAGCAAAAACTATACTTTTATACTGGTCCCTTGATGATGAAGTAGCCACCCACAACCATGTTAAAAAATGGAGTACACAAAAGAAAGTGTTGTTGCCTGTTATTGATAAGGATGAATTAGTAATAAGGGAATTTACTGATGAAGGATTAATGAAAGAATCTTTACGATTTGGAATAAAGGAACCCATTGGAGAAAATTTTGTTCAGCTGGAACAGATAGATCTGGTTGTAGTTCCTGGAATAGCCTTTGATAAGAACAATAACCGGTTAGGTCGTGGAAAAGGGTATTATGATAAACTGTTGCCAAAACTAATTTCTGCTTACAAAATTGGTGTTTGTTACAGATTACAGCTGTTGGAAGAAATTCCTTTTGATGAGAAAGATGTAAAAATGGATTTTGTTGTAACAGATTGACGCGCATGGCATCATAATTTTCTTGTTCTATTCAAAAACAACTATTTTACTTGTTTGATGATAATCCTTGCCTGAGATTCGCACAATGTAAATTCCACATAACAAATCACTTAAAGAAAAAACAAGAAAGGATTTTCCGGATAATATATTGTCACTGAATAAATTCCGTTCAATATTTCCAGCAGAATTTATTAGTTCTATTTTCAGAAAATCGTCTTTCTCTAGATACAGTGAAATGTTAAGTTCCCCTCTGGCATATAAAAAAAGGATTTTATTTGCTGCCTTTTGAATGAATTCTTGAGATGTTAAAGAACTGACAAATTCATCTTCTTCAAAATCCTCAACATCAATAATATCTATGAATTTACCGGAAAAATCAAATCCCCTTAGCTCAATAAATGCAGTATTGTCAGGTAGTTCAACTGTTTCGTTAATTAGTATTTGAGTATCTGGAACGGCTTGATAAATAGTTCCCTTCTCCAATATATTCCCAGTCGAATCACAATAAACAAGCTGTATGCTTGATTTTGAAAAAACTCCAAACTTACCTGTAAGTAGGTGAGAGAGACTATCATAGTGCAATCGCTCCGACACAGCTCCCGTCAGGTTTGCTCTCAGTATTGGACCTTTCAGGGAAGTAGATGCAAAATACTCTGTAAAAACAAGAGTATCAAGATTTGGAGACAGATTAACCAAGGGACTCATGGCTTCAATGGCCATGAAATTTACATTATTCTCGACATAAACTTCTGTATTTGCCCCCAAATCAGGGTATTCAGCTTTATCATCAATATCATATAAACAAACATAGGTCTGTTCATCCCTTTCATCAACAAATGCAATCCAGCCTTCGGGCGAATCTGAAAAAACTTTTCCCCTTTCAGGCGTATATTCAACACCATAGATTCCCGGTTCTATTTCCCCCAGAAATGCCTTTGAAAAAGGTGAAATTCTAACACACTTACTACCAAATATGCTGTTTTTTCTGATTGGAAAATATACCCTGAAATTTTGAAAATCCTCTAAAAAAGCATGTTGTGTTTGGACTTCTGCCACATTCATCATACCAATGTTCACCAAGTTTGCTCCATCATTAACCATTGAATTTTGATATTTTATCAGGGTGGAATTTTTATAGACAGTTATTTGTTTTTCAAACTTAATACCCGGAAAAGTATTTATCTCTGTTTCACTGGAAAGCCTTAATATTATTGAATCAGCTGTTCTAAATAATAATGTATCATGATATTTACCAAAAGTAAGAACAGGCGAAGGAGGCCATTGTTCTGGGCTGCACCAGGTTTCTATACCTCCAAACCCCCAATCCTGGCTAAAAGGTGATTCTCCCTTTATGGGATCGTAAATTAGTCCATAGGTTAACGGATTTAGAATTAAAAAGGTATCAATTCCAAAATCATACTGTAGAATATTGCCACCCATGGAAGGAACTATGGCTGTTGAAATATAATTATTCCTAATTACCATTGCTTCCCAATTCCAGTTTAAATAACCGGTAGTTTTATAATATTCCAGAGAGTCGGTTTGAGAAAACACAAAACAATAATTAAAGGTCAGTAATAAGAGTAATTTACCTGATTTCATGGTACCTTTGCTTTTCCATCAAAAATAATATAATATAGCTCATTCTTCAAGTTGTACAGTTTCGGACTTAAGACTTCTTTATTCTTGTGTAAGAAATCAAAACGTTCATCAGGATAAGTAATAGAACTATCAATCTGTATAAATATTTCACTGAATTATTTATAATCAAATCCATGTAGTTTTATACTTTTGCCATGATTAAAACCAAACTTTTCCGATTTATAAGTATATATTAATCAATAATCCTTAATAATGACAACAAAGAGAATCTTTTTGACACTAATTTTGTGCATTTCTTTATACTCTGTTTATGCACAAACGACTATCCAGATTGTAAAAGATATTAATACTGCAGGCAGTTCAACTATATCAAATTTTGCCATATTTAACAGCAAACTATATTTTTCTTGTGATGACGGTGAAAATGGCGCTGAGTTATGGGTTTCTGACGGGACCCAGGCCGGAACAGTTCTTTTCAAAAATATAGTGCCTGGCAATGGAAGTTCATCACCATATAATTTTTTTGTATTCAATAAAAAATTATATTTTGTTGCTACCGATCCCAATTATGGAAGGGAACTTTTTGTTACTGATGGGAATGCCGATAGCACAAAAGTTTTAATTGATATTAATACTGCAGGTGATGCTAACCCATCTGAACTCATTTTATATAAAAATAAAATGTTTTTTAGTGCATCCGATGATATAAATGGTAGAGAATTATGGTCTTCCGATGGTACTAAAGCAGGTACAGCCATGTTTAAAAATTTAAATGCAGTTGATGGTAGTAGTCCACAAAACTTCTGTATTGTTAACGAAAAGTTATTTTTCAGTGCAATAGATCAGAATTCTGGAAATGAATTGTGGATTTCTGATGGAACTGTAAATAATACAACCTTGTTAAAGGATATTAATACAGGAGCTTCAAACTCTGATCCTAAAAATTTGATTGCCTTTAATAATAAGCTTTATTTTACAGCTTCAGATACAACAAATGGCAATGAACTGTGGACTTCCGATGGAACTACTGAAGGATCTGTACTCCTTAAAAATATCGTCAGCGGTTCTAATAGTAGTGATGCTGCCGATTTCGAAATTTATAAAAGTAAACTATATTTTGTGGCTAATTCGGACAAT
>JAHEEB010000096.1 GCA_024640925.1 Bacteroidota bacterium
TCATAATCCGATGCCGAAGTCCAGAAGCGTTCCCATTTGAATGGAATGGGACCAGACAAAGAAAAATCTTCTGTTAAAACAATGCAACTCCCACTAACAGGATCTACAGGATCATTACATTTAGTTCTTTTTGGAAATTTAGGCCATTTAAATTTCGAAAATTTCCCTTTCAGGCCTTTCATCATCCCAAATATTTTGCTGCCAAGCTTACCCAGCCATTTAAATGCCAGACCAAAAGCAGCACCTATAGCCAAGCGTTTAAAAGCACTAACAAAATCGGGCATAATAGGCCCGCCAATATTTACCGGTCGTCCTAATGGCATAGGTATATTCCAGGAACAGGATAAATAACGGCTAAGTTTCGAACCTTTGGGTTTTGCAGGATTATACATTAATGGCATACCTAAACAGCTGCAAGTCATAAGAGGCTGTGGGGCTACCGATTGATAGGATCCATTGAAACTAACTGTAGAACTTCCAAAAAACATTACTCCATCGTTGCCAATAGTAGGCGGTGTGGTAAACCCCGCACCCATAGGAATATGCCACAAAGTGGTAAGTTTTGCCCCTGTACCCGCATTGGCACGTTTCATGCCATTAATATGAATATTTGTACCTAAAATGGGTATATAATCCATGGGGTCGAATACAAAACCAATAAACGGATGGGGCATTGGAACACCAACAGCCGGAGGTATATTGACAAGGTGAATGTCTATACCAAAAATCATATCGAGGTGTTTGGAGGCTAACATAATTTAGTTGGTTTTTTTAAAAAAGTTGAAATTTGCAAATAATCCCGATTTATAATTCTTCCTATCGTTGGCTCTTTCTATTGCAATATTCTTCCATTGTTCACCCCACATTTCCTTCATCTGGTTATCAATTTCATCAGCCTGACTTTGGTTCTTACTGTTGATGGCATGTTTGTATAAATTCTCACAAACTAACATCAATGAAGAATATTTCAGGCTTTCAAATCCGGCCGACTTCGCAATTTCAAATGCTTGATTGAGGTATGAAATGGAATCGGAGTATTTTCCTAACTTATCAGCTAACAAATAGGACATATACAATCCATCCATAGCCATAAAATAATTGTTTTGCTCAATGGCCATTTCACACATCTCCTGGTAATGAGAAAACGCTATTTTATTTTCCTTTTTATGAAAATTTACAGCTCCAAGGAACATGATAGTTTGCAGTAAAAGCGAATCGCATTCTTTTACACCGGAAGCTTTTCCGGCAGTAGCCCTTTCACGTCCAATGCTGAACTGTTCTATTGCTCCTTTATGATCTTTCAGCTGAAATAAGGCAGCCCCATATGTAATGCAGGCAGCCACCTGAAGAGGAATGTTTTTATCTTTCAGCGCTATTTCAAATGCCTTTTTCCCCCAATGATGCACATTTCCAGAGTTTTTTCTGGCTAATCCATCACCCAGGTTAAAAATACAGGTGTTAAACTGAACGGCAGGATTATTTTGATCTCCTGTTGCATTCATTTCGCGGGCCACATTGCCCATATTTAATTCAGGTGTCAGAGTAATGGAATCGTTAAAATTATTCCAGTTCTTAAAACTTTCCAGCCCGCTTCGATCCATAACCATCAGCCTTACCCTTGGAGGTATTCCGTTGTCAATGTTCGAATGAATCCATTTAATCCAAAGTTTTTCATCCTGAAAAGTTAATGGTTTTAAAAATACTACTACCTTGTCTTTGAATCCCTTGATACTTCGGGCAAACTCATTCATACATTCCAGAAAAGGAAAGGGCTCTTCTCTCTTAAGTCGTTCTTTCCAGGGAGTTGTATCAAAGGTACATACCACACCACTTTCCTTCATGGATTTCACCGATTCTGGCGATTCCCAGTTTTTAAGCCAGTCGTTAAATAACAATTTATCGTACGATTCATAATCGTCCATGTCCGTATCGAGCCGGATAAACAAATCGGGTAACTGACTATGTTCTGTGGTTTCGAGAATACTAAAGGCATCCAACATTTTTTCCTCATCGTGTTGAACAAGCCAGCGTACCGCACTGAACTTTTTGCCAGTAACCTTTCTTGACCAGATTTCGCACATTTTATCAATGCGCACAGTAACAGGGTTTTGTTGTGAAAAAGTCTTCATCGGAAATCAGGTTTAGCTTCTCAGTTTAAATTTAATAACCCTCCTGAAATATTGGTTGTGACTATTCCTGAAATGTCGACCATTTTACCAGCCATTTTATTATTTAATAAGGCATTCGATTCTATACTATCGGGAGATATTTTAACTGATGAAATGGTTGGCCCCATACCACTTTTTATTTCTACAGAGCTGCTACCATCAGTTACAATATTAGAAGCGCTGATATTCACTTTTTCAGTACCTTTGATATTTATTTCCTTCGCATTCAGGTTCAGTTTTTCTAACCCGGTAATGGTCAATTCCTTCTTGGAAGAATCAAATTCGATGGTATTTCCTTCTTTGTCTTTAATGGTAATTTTTTCTTTTCCTTGTGTATCGTCGAACTGAATGGTGTGACCACTGCGGGTACGAATGGCTTTGATATCGTTGTTATTGGTTTTCCAGTCTTCGGGTTTGGCCTTTCCATGGTATAAAGTACCTATTACAAAAGGTTTTTCTGCATTGCCCCCTTCAAAACCAATCATTACTTCTTCATTTTCCTCAGGAACAAAATAAACACCCTTCTTTTGTCCGCCATATGGCATGGCAATACGAATCCATGGCGACTCTCCGGTTTTTTGCCAGATAAATTTTACTTTAACTCGTCCGAGCCCTTCGGGGTCTTTATTATCAAATACAATAGCCGGTTGTGTCTCGCAAAACGGAACCAGGTCGGTATTCGTTGTAGGAGGAACTTCTGCATCGGAAGGAATAGCTGTAAAAGAATTTTGATATTGTCCACCCGATTGCCATGTATGCTGAACACTTGTAATGATATAATCTCCCTGTTTAACTTTACCACCAGGGCCTTTGCTGTTAACTGAAATATTTACGCCAGGCCATAAACCAGGTTCAATGCTAACTCCCGAGAAGGTAACCTTTCGTGCAGCTTCGCCCTGTAAAGCAATCCTGGTCATGTCGTCAACCTGTTTTTTAATGGCAGAATCATCATCAAATTGTTGAACATGTTTTGTAGGTTTTCCCAGAAATACTTTCGATGATTTATCCATAGCAAAGGAGGTATTCCCTTTCATGGATGTCCTTTGCTGTGCAATAGCCTGGGTCTCTGTTTTATTTTCCTTGTATGTGCGTGTTGCAACCGATTGTACAATAGGAGATACGCTTATTCCTAATTCGAAACTTAATAAATCGGTACCATATAAAAGTTCGACAACCGGGGGTTTTTTGTCCCCAAAAACAAGTGAACTGCCATCGAAGTAGAACCACTCGCCATGCCTGCAAGCCAGGCGGTTAATAAAATGAAAGGCTGTTTCGTGGTATTGTACCGTATAACTTATTTGCTGTTTGTTCATTGGCTTAACAACCGGGTTCAGAAGGTTACTCGGATAATCTTTGACGATATACTTAACAATATCCTGAAGGGTTTTGTTATTGAACGACTGGCAATCTTTTCCGTTATCGAGCAGAATTGTAGGACTGTAGCCTTCGAAAACCACTACATGCCCCAGTTGTGAAAGACTGCCTGCCGAAGTATGAACCCTGGTAACAACTCCCTTGAAAACAAGCTTGGCATCTTGTTTATTATCAATTTCGAGAGCCAGATCGGCTCCTACAAAATCACGTGCTTTTTCAAGAAAAGAATTGGAAGCTTCACCAATCTTTTCGCTGTTCAGGCTTACTGTAAAATAATGATGATCGTTTAACGACTGGCTGAGTTCGATTGAAACAAGCTCGCTATATGTCTTGCCATCTAATTGAATAATGGCTTTGGCTGGTGAAATCATAACAATAGTTTTTGGTTAGTATATTTTAAGGCTTAGCCCTCAATAAAAATAATATAAATATAGGTTATAAAGTTAAAAAAGAAACCTGCTAAGATGAAGCAGGCTTCTGAATTTCCTTATACCCATTCATTGACGTGTTCTGCAGAACCCATTTTTATACTTTTGGCAGATATAGTGAATGTTTCTGTCATTGGGTTGCTGTTGAAAGCGTCGAAAGCTTCAACGTATTTTACCAAATACCCTTCGGTAAATTCAAGTTCTTTTAACTTGGCATCCGTATCACGTTTTATAAACGTAATCGTTCCATCTTTACGCTCGAAGTTGTTACACATCCATTCGAAAAATGTAGTTTCGCCAGTACTTTCAACAACAAGATGAATTTGACCACCGCGTGTAATAGACGCAGGTCTGCCGGTTGCATCGATTTCCTGGAATAGATCATAACTGCAGGAAAGTACATTTACCTCTTTTCCTGCAACGCTGAGTTTGGCTTTAAATGACATACTCTACTGGTTTTTAATATAAAATTAGTCTAAACATATTGCATAAATTAATGCCTAAGATTTCATGTATCTCCGTTAATAACACGATTAACCAGATAAAATTAAATTTTTTTATTATCTATTCAAAATTAGTTCTTTATGGTGCTGAATTTCTTTGACGGAACCCTGTAAATATGGGACAAGATGAATGATGTGATAAACAAATTATCATAAAATTTAGTCCAATTTATAAATTAATCGGATTTTAGTGCTGAAATGATGAAATTTGTACGGTAGAAAGTCTTTCATATGCATGGCCAAAGCCAGATTAACCACGAATTTTCTAAAACACAAAGACATTTGAACTTTGTGAATCTTTGAGGCTTTGTGCCTTGGTAGCCAATTCACCCGTATATACCTTTTGGACAGACGAATCTGTTTCGATTATAAAGAATTGATTCACTCTGCCTTAACCAAAATTTATACTAAGGTAAACACAAAGAATAAGTAAAGAGCAAGTGGAAAACTCAGGGCAATTTTAGAAACTATGAAAGTCTTTTATTTGAATAGCCAATTTTCATCATTCCATCTAATTGGACAAAGCTATTTTCAGCTTTTTTTTCTTTATTGTTTCATTAGAAAGTAATTTCAATACAGATGCTGTTTTTGAGGCTTTTATTGCTACAAAGGAAGAATAGTCCTGAACATCAATTAAACCAATTTCTTCTTTTGTTAATTTGCCTTTTTATCTTTCTTTCCACCTGCAATATATAATGTTTCCCAATCGGGTTTTGGAGGGAGTTTTGGAGTTTCGGGCAAGACCATTTCCTCAGAACCTTCAGTAATAAATTCCGGCAAGTATTCTTTTTCCGACATGATAAAATAAGCTGTACCCGATGCAAACATACGTGCAGTCCGGCCATTACGGTGTATAAAAGCTTCGGGAGTATGAGGCATCTGATAATGAATAATATGTTTTATTTCAGGTATGTCCAATCCTCTCGATGCCAGGTCGGTTGTAATAAGTATCTGTATACTTTCGTTCCGCAATTTTAAGAGTGCCCGCTCACGTTCATCCTGTTCGAGTTTACCATGAAAAATATCGTGTTTTAAACCTTTGTCTGCAAGTAATTCGCTGATGCGTTCCACCGTTTCGCGGTGATTACAAAAAACAAGAGTGGATTCGTGTCCTACATAACATAAAAGACGAAATAAAGCATCTAGTTTGTCGGTCCCTTCTGATTTCACAGTTTTAATGGATAGTACTCCTGCCGTTTTTTGTTCTGTTAAGTTCAGTGTAATGGGTGATCTCATGCCCGCAAACTCGGGAATTTCGATCGCTTTAGTTGCCGATGTTAAAATACGTTTAGCCGATTTATCTATTCTATCGATGAGATAAATCATATCATCCTGAAAACCAAATTCCAATGATTTATCGAACTCATCTAATATCAATGTTTTTATTAAACCGGTTGACCAGGCCTTTTTCCGGAGCAAATGTACTAATCGCCCGGGAGTGCCAATAAGTATAGCTGGCGGAGTAGTTAAATTGTTTATTTCAACCTGTACAGAATGTCCACCATAACAGGTATTAATCTTAAATCCCGTTTTCATTGACCGGAAAACATTTTCTGTTTGTAAAGCCAGTTCGCGCGATGGACAAACAATGAGTACCTGAATGTCTTTCGTTTCGGTGTCCAGTTTTTTAATAACAGGCAACAGAAAAGCCAGTGTTTTTCCTGAGCCTGTAGGAGCAATTAAAATCATGTCCTTTGCCGGATCGGCTGATAAAGCAGCTTCCTGAATGCTGTTTAACGACTCTATCTTAAGATTCGATAATATTTCCTGAACGTTTATGTTTGCTTTCATTCAACAAAGGTAGATGTTAAAACCGATTAACCCAAATTCGCATTAGAGAATGCGTAAACGATTAACAAAACTTTCCTTATGAACATTTATCGTTTTATATTTTATTTTCCTCCATTCTCTTTTTTATCTCCATGTCTAATGTTACTGGTATATAATCAAACAAGCTTAATAAAAGTTTATGATCTTCGGGTACACTGTCTGCTAAATCTTTGGGGAAATTATTGAGCATTTTCAGGCTTTTGTATAAAAATCTGAGATATGGTACAAATGGTATTAGAATAAAGGATACAATATTTATAATTGTTAAAGGAATGGTCATGTGTTTAATTTTCTTGCCTGTTATATCACCTATTCGTTTTGCTGCCTGAGGAAATGCAAATGCTTCAGGACCAGTTAATTTTATTCTCCTTTTGTTTAAATCGTCACGCATTACAACCTGTGCGGTTATCTCGCCAACATCTTCTGCTGAAATGGATGGAATAGCATTGAGACCTCCTCCGGGAACAGTCATTTTACCATTTTTAATAAAAGCAAAAAAGATCTCCTGCGATGGTGCGTCTCCCAATATAGTCCAGTTGAAACCAGATTGAGCAATCTTCGATTCGATTTCAAGTTTAATCTCTCCGAATTCAATTATGTTTAATTTGTGTAACAGAGGTTCTCTGATTTCGTAGCCAGACATATATACCAGTCTTGAAATATTTGCCTTTTTTGCTTCTTCCATTATAGTCAAAACAGCATCTCTCTCAATCTGATGCATCTTTCTAATCAGGTTTCTTTTCACTGCCGAAAGACATATAATAATAGCTTTTACATTTTTCAGAGATTCAACAATCGTTTCACGATTTGTTACGTCTCCTTGAAATATTTCTGCTTTTTCACCTACTATTTTTCTTGCTGATTCGAGATTCCGGCTTACAATTTTAACTAATTGTCCTTTATTCAGAAGCTTTTCAACAACCTTTCGCCCATAATAGCCGGTACCTCCGAAAACAATTATTTGTTTTTTTTCATTTTTCATTTTAATATGGTTTAGTTTAAGGTTATTTTTTATGAGAATACCTCGTGGAGAACTTCCAGAGAGCTGATTTTTCCCATACCTTCGAGATGATAATGGTAATAATCGATAATGGAAGACACAAGTAAATTGCGTGATTTATTGTCGAGGTTGAGTTTATCCAAATCTTTTAGTGTAAATGTTAATAATTGTTGCATCTTCATTTCAACATTTTTGGGTTGATAGTTTGCCAGTTCGGTATTATTTTCGGGGTAAATGCCCAGAAAACGGGTAAACTGCAAAAGAAATACAAGGTGAAAATTTACACATCCGGTATGGCAAACATCCAGTAACATAATTGAACTTTCGACATAATCGAAAAGAAGTGTGTTTTTTTCTACTTCGCGCAGGCAGCGGTATAGGATTTCCCCAAGAAAAAGAGCTATCGTGTTTTTTACAATATCGGAATGAATGTGAAAAAACGGATGAAATATTTTTAAATCACGAATACGTTGTAACTCGCGGTTTTCTTTGTGATCCACTTGTAAATCAAGAAAAGATAGAGGTTGAAAGCTGCTAACAGGAAACTTTGTGTTTTTCCCCCGCACTCCATTTACCATATAGGATTGCCTTCCGAAATCGCGGGTGTAAATATGAGCAATTATTGCTGAATCGCCATATTTGATGGTATGCAATACAATGCCTTTGGTTTTATGAAGCATAGTTAAATTGATGCTTTATCATACAATGTAATTTCAGATTATAAACATTACACCAAATTTAAAATTTAAATTAGAAGTTTTTGTATTAAAATTATAGTCATTTGAGCTCTCTTCAAACGAAGGTTGATATTCAATATCCGTTTTCAGATAAAAATTATCATTCACATTATAAATTGCACCAAAAGAAATTTAGGAGCTACAAAAGTTTCCTGATTTTAATGTATTACCAACTATTATTGAAATACCTGCCAAAGGTTGAATTTTATAATGCCTATAAATTTTGACTTTGTATCCTTGAATAAGTCGGATATTCATTTACTTTGCATACAAAATAAATTGTAATTCTATTGAAAAGAAGTACCCGTGGAATTTTATATGCGTCCCTTACTGCTCTTATGTGGGCAATTTTGGCTATTGCACTTAAAGTAATATTGAAGGATTTGCCACCAGTAACTGTTTCCTGGTTCCGATTTGCCCTGGCATTTTTGTTTTTGTCAATCTATTATTTAATTATCGATAAAAAAAAGTTAGCTATTCTTTATAAACCACCCCTATATGCAATAATAGCAGCAATATTGTTGGGATTAAATTATATTGGATTTATTGTAGGATTAAACTTTACAACTCCAATAGTAGCTCAGATATTTATTCAAATTGGACCGGTTCTGCTGGCTTTGTCTGGTTTTATGCTATTCAGGGAAAAAATATCTATCAGGCAAGGGTTGGGATTTCTTATTGTATTGATTGGATTACTCCTATTTTATAATGAGAAAATCCTTTTACTCACCCATGGTTTAGCAGCATTTAAAACCGGTGTTTTATGGTTAATTTTTGGAGCATTTGCATGGTCCGGATATGCTATTTTCCAGAAAAAAGCCGTTGTATCTTATAATCCAATGCAATTGAACCTGGTATTGTTTGGTTTACCTTCTCTTTTTTTACTTCCCTTTGTTTCATTTAATCTTTTCGGTCAATTGGACTTAAGCCATTGGCTTATCCTGATTTTTTTGGGGTTGAATACATTAGTGTCTTATGTAGCTCTGGCCTATGCTCTTAAATTTCTCGAAGCGAATAAAATTAGTGTCATTATCACACTGAATCCAATCCTTACAATTATTCTCATGTTTTTTCTTACAAAATGGAAAGTCAGCTGGATTAATCCTGAAGATTTTTCTGTACTCACACTATTAGGTTCTTTAACTGTGCTTATTGGAGTAATTTTAGCCGTAATGAATGGAAATTCACGAAACAAATCTTAGAAATATTCCGAAGACTATAGAGAATTATTTGTTGATATCTTTTACAATTTCATGTAATAATTTGATATATTCGTCACAAATAAATATTTATTTATCAAGTTAAGTTTTCGATTTTTTACCAACCCTAATTCAAATTATATGAAACAAATTCTTTTTGTACTGGTCTTTTCAATCAGTCTGATTGCAAATGCTAATATTTATTATGTTGCCACCTCGGGCAATAATGCCAACGATGGATTGTCTACCGGAAAAGCATGGCGTACTGTAACATATGCAGCATCAATGGTGAAAGCGGGTGATATCGTATACATTAAAGCTGGTCTA
>JAHEEB010000097.1:0-6982 GCA_024640925.1 Bacteroidota bacterium
CGTTAATCATGTCCATTTTATTGAGAACAGGTATTATCTCTAAATCGTGTTCTATTGCCAGGTATAGGTTTGAGATGGTTTGTGCCTGAATACCCTGTGTAGCATCGACAATGAGGAGTGCTCCCTCGCATGCGGCAATTGAACGTGAAACTTCATAGGAGAAGTCGACATGACCAGGAGTGTCGATAAGATTCAGGGTATATTTTTGTCCCTCTTGTTCATATTGCATTTGAATGGCATGACTTTTAATAGTGATACCTCTCTCACGCTCCAAATCCATACTGTCGAGCACCTGGTTCTGAAAATCGCGTTCAGCCAATGTGTGGGTAGTCATCAATAACCGGTCGGCCAGGGTGCTTTTACCATGGTCGATATGCGCTATAATGCAAAAATTTCGTATATTCTTCATTCAACTCAAATCATTTCAAATCAAGGCACAAAGATATCTATTTATCGTATTCGGGATGCTACGTTGAATAAAAAGGTTGTTTCTATTTAAAGAAATAATTGATATTTGCTTAAAAGATTAAAGAAATCATCTATGATTAAGATAATTGAAGTTGATTTTACAAATCAGGAGCATTGTAAAGAGTTCGTTGATCTGATGAACCATTACATGACTGATAAAATGGGTGATTATCCGCCGCATAATAATGAAAGTGCTGAACGTCTTATTAATGGGATGAGAAATCACCCGGCAAAGATCTGCTGTTTCGCACAAATAGAAGGAGAAATGGCCGGATTGATCAATTGTTTTATCGGTTTTGCCACATTTACCGCAAAGCCATTTATAAACATCCACGACATTATTGTTTATAATAAATTCAGGGATAAGGGTATTGGCCGTAAAATGCTTGAACATGTTTTTGATAAAGCTAAAGAAACCGGTTGTGCTAAGGTAACTCTCGAGGTAAGAGAAGATAATAAACGAGCCCAATATTTATACAGCAGTTTAGGATTTAGAGCTGGTAATCCACCCATGCATTTCTGGACAAAATACATCGATTAATCCATGCAGGTTCTGGAAATTAAAACCATTATAAATAAAATAAATCAAAAGGAAATTTTTGAGGCTCAGACTCCTGATTTGGCTTTATCCATAAAAATATCTGATTATGTTCCATTCATTTTTACTGCCTTGCATAGTGGACACAATCTGAGGAAAGACCTGGTTGAAAAATGCCTGTTAAATGATTACGAGCGCTGGTATGAGGAAGATCCGAAAACAGATGAATTTATCTCATTGCTTCCTGTTACACTTATTTCAAACGATTCGCGTTATGAGTATGATCTGAACCGCAGCGAAAAAGAAGCAATTTACGAAACAGCCTGGGGAAAAATCGTATGGAAAGCACCTCTGGATGAAGAAGAAAGAGAATTGTCACTTGCAAAATACAGGAATTTCTACAAGGTTGCCGAAGCCCTCATCAGAATGATCGAATCGATGTTTTCGCGAGTTTTTGTTTTTGACATTCACTCATACAATTATAAAAGAATACAGCGCGAAACCCCGGTTTTCAACCTGGGAACCAAAGGCGTGGACGAAAAAAGATACAAAAAAGAGATTGATACTTTCATTAATCATCTCGAAAAAATACAATTACCTGGAATTCAAACTGCCGTTAAAAAAAACGATGTTTTCCAGGGAAGGGGACATTTTGCGCTCCATATCTCAAAGCATTTCAGAAGTACTTTGGTTTTTCCGCTGGAGATAAAGAAAGTGTATTGCGATGAGATGACTGGTGAAGTCTTTGAAAAAATGGTCACTGCATTAAAAGACAAATTAGAGAATGCAATGGTGACACTTATCGAACCAGAAAATTAATTGCCTTGCAGACCAACCGATCTGCAAGGCAGTATTCTTAACTATTCATCCTGGATGCAACGGATTGATTTTCCTGAATGCCTTTCATCAGTGCTTTTTGAGATCGAGGATTTATCCTTCCATATTTGATAGTTCACAGCTTGTGTGCTTGACCACCATGCGGCAACCCAATTACTATATACATCTCCAAAACCTACAATCATACCTGTCGCTAGTGCAGTAAAACCAACTTCATCGGTTGCTTGGCTATTTTCGTTGTACCAATTCTTGTCATCTTTATTCTTTAATTTATCTCCGGCAATTGCATTTCCACCAAGATATTCCACCAAAATATCCCACTCTTCAGTTGAAGGCACATGCCAGCCGGTCGGACAAACTTTGCCAGTTTCAACGACATAGTAATTATATGTCGCCCCATATTCATTCCCTTCACCGTTAAGCCAGCAATAAGCAGGTCTTGCGAGGGGTGAAGGATCCCATTCGGCCCAATTGCTCCAATATGTAAAAACTGCGGAATGATGTAAAGAAGTATTATCATTCAAATGAGTTGTACGTAAATTTTCACCCATCCAGGTCTGTTCTCCGATTTTTACTGTACGATAAACATTTCCCTCAATATCTATAACAACATAGCTTTTCACTAATCCTAAAATTATGGGTGCACTACCTGAAGCAATGCTCTTTAGAGAATCTGTGGTAATATAAAATGATTTTGTGTCGTATCCCTCACTTGCAATACTGAAATAAAAACCAGGAAAACTTTCTGGTAAAATCAGCATGTTTTTTGTGGAAGGAACCACTCCAAAAGTACCTGAATACTGACTTGAATCTTCAGCATGTACATTTATTTCGGCTGACAACATATTTCCTGTTACCTCATCAATAATGCCACCTTCTAAATATATCAAGTCAGTTTCATTCATTAAAAACCAGGCCAACCCCATTTTCATAAGGTTTAAATTTTCTGTACTGATTACTTCTATAGATAGTCTTGTGCTTTTATCTGTTTCTATTGTAAAATCAATTGGCAAGGGGTCAGTAACAGCTGGCGCAAGTTCAGAACCGGTCATTGGAACAGCAAAAATAATATTGCCTGCTGAATCAGCTACCAAGAATTCCGTAAGCTGGTATGCCCCTGGTACTAATAAAAGTTTTTCGCTTAAAAAAGCATCGCCCATTTTATAAATATCGATGCTGGTGGAAGTGTATTTTGTGGAACCACCAGTAGAAGTTTGAATTGTAAGGATAATGCTTCGTGCTTTATTTAAACTATATATTGGTGTACATTTAAATTCTGAATTTAAGTATTCAGAAGAAGATACGGAAAATTGCATTTCTGCAAAAATTTCAGGTTCAGATTCGTCTTTTCGGCAACTATTGGTTACTCCTTGAAGAATCAGTAAACCCAATATCAGAAATTTTATATCTGTTTTCATATAATTAATTATGGATTTAAAAATGTTTTTGAATAATTGCTTAAAAGGCTAAAGCTTAGTCTTTAATACAACGCAGACTAAGACCGGCATTTTTTCCAATGATACCATTCATAGCTGAAAATGAATTATTGGAAAGGTATATCACCTGGGGTTGCAATTCTTCGAATGAACTGGACCATAAAAAACAGCAATAATCTAAATCACTGAAACTCCCGTTTACCGATCTCCATCCAGATGAAATTGCAGTAAAACCGCTCTCATTATTATAATAATCAATATAATCTCCAAGATTATTTGAAGCAAGAAAAGTCTGATCAGGTTCCCATGATCCACCTTTAAGTTTTCCTCCGGCAATTTCTACACCACCCATAAATTCGATTAAAATTGCCCACTCTTGCATAGTTGGTATATGCCAGCCTTCAGGGCAAACATTTCTTGGATCTGCTATGGCATACCAGTTATAAAAAGCACCAAGAGGATCACTGCCCCAGTTGCTATAATTCTCATCATACCATAAGGCTCCTGAACTCATAGCAGCCCATTCGGTATTATCGGTTATATTTGGTATTTCACTTCCATCGCGATAATGCAAAACCTTTAAATTTTCTTGCATCCATATCTGAGTTCCGATTTTTATTGTTGGATATTTATTCCCATCTATATCGGTTACTTCTCCAATGGTTGTAGTAGCCATTTCTATAATCAATGGACCATTGTCAGATGGGATTGAATATTTTTTTAACGAATCACGTGTAAAAGATTCTGAATATGGAGTATATCCAGCTTTTGAGATTTGAAAATAATAGGTTGGATATGAATCATCAAGTGATAAAATATTTTGAGCTTTATTCGTGGTATAAAAAGTTTTCTTATAAACATCTATAGTACCATGCACACCAGGTATACTATTTGGATAAAAATTATAAGAATTCCAATCATCATTTGATACTACTACCGTAGCAGAAATAAACTCTCCTGATTCCATATCGATTATTGATATAGGTACTTTTATACCAGTAGCATCGATCATTAGAAAACTTGCAATTCCAAAATCTTCTGGCGTTTTACTAATTGTACTAACAATATCTACTTCTACTTTTAAGCCTTTATTCTTTTCAACACAGAATGCTATTGGCAATGGCTGGTCTACCAAAGCTCCAACTGTTGTTCCTTCTAATGGGGCAGAATAAATTATATTGCCCGAAGAATCGGCCAGCATGAACTCTGTTAGTTTATAACAACCGGCCTTTAACAAAAGCTTTTCGCTATAAAACGAGCCATACAGATTAGTAATTTTTATTTTGCTCGATGTATAGTTGGTTGGTTGATTGGTAGAAGTTAGAATGGTGAGTATTATATGCTCCGTTTTATTCAGATCGTTATCTGTCGCGGATTTAAAGAGGGAAACTGCGTTTGAATTCAGGACATTTAAGCCGAATTCAACCGGGTATTCATTTGTATCTTCTTCATCTTCTTTTTGACAACTAAAAAATAATTGACAAAACAAAAAAATCGCAATAACTGTAATAAATTTTGTTGTTTTCATAGGTAGATTTATTAGTTTAATACTATACTCTGCAAGTCAATTATTCATATTCACCTCCTTTCAAACAAAGAATACTATAAGAATAATGCCAACCGTGTGACTCAATCTTTTAGAATATGATTTAGAAAGTTAAAATGTAAAAGAATTTTTAAGTAGTTGAAATGCCCGACCTGCATCCTGATTACTAAATTTTTTCTGAAACAATTCTTCTATCGGCCTTGCTGTTATTACCAATGGAATATTTAATAAGCAAGTTACTACGAACTATTCGAATAGAAATAAAGTTTTGCTTTATTTACTCGAACAGGAACAAATGGTGGATTAAGAATTCATAATTAATGATGAACAAAAGCATAGAGGTGATTAATAGTCAAATATATACACCGATGTTATAAAAAAAAGTTTACAATATTAAATTGAAATATATTGATTCATTATTTCATGAACTGAAGTTCAGCAATTATCCCGGAGTTTTGCTTGTTTTTTATTTGAATATCAGCTCCATGTGCTTCCATTATTTTTTTAGCCAGGTGTAAGCCTAAGCCATAACCTCCGGTTTTACGCGACCTCGAAGTATCTACTCTGTAGAAAGGTTCAAATAAAAATTCTATTTTATCTTCGGGTATTCCGGCACCAAAGTCTTCAACCTGGATAATAATTTTATCCTGCTGATCAATCACACTTATTTCAATTGCTTTGTCTGTATTTTCCGAATATTTTAGCGCATTATCAATCAAATTTTTTAGGACAATACTTATTTTCAACGGATCTATACGAAGCACCAGATTTTCTGAAATTTCATGTACTAGAATTTTCTCTTTGTGTGGCCAAAAGCCTGATACAGTATTAAAAACCAAATCCTTAATTCGTGTTTTTTGAATATTGAGGGGAGCTTTACTGCCTTTAAGCCGTTCGCTTTCAAGCAACTCGGTAATCATTGTTTCCATTTCACGCAAATCATCCAATACCGAGCTTTTCTCTTTTGACTCGGCCATAATTTCAAGAGCAAGTTTGGCGCGGGTAACAGGAGAACGCAACTCATGACTCACATCAAGCAATAATTGATCCCTGGCTTTAATCATTTTCCTTAACTCTACTGTCATTTTGTTAAATGCATTTGCAATTTTTCCTAATTCATCTTTGCTCATCACTTTCAGAACAACATCTAAATTTCCTTTACTGATTTCCTTTACACCCCGTTCTAATTCGTGTACTGGTTGAATTACCAAATGAATAAAAAAACCTGTCAATACGAAAACTACAATCACAACCATAATAAGAAAGAAAATAAGATGGTGGTGAGCATCCAGAAAAATAATGTTAGAAAACAAAAAAATCAGAAGTATAACAATGGCTGCACATAGAATAATTATTCCCATTAGCTTATGAAGAAAGGAGCTGTGAATTAATGTAAAAAAAGGATGTTTCATTTTAAAATTTTATTCACCAATAAATTGATATCCCACTCCACGAATGGTTTTAATATATTCAGGGTTTTTCGGACCATCGTTCAATTTCTGTCTCAACCGACTTACCAACACATCGATAGATCGGTCAAACACCTGCCAATCGATGCCATGCAAATTATCCATCAATTGTTCTCTCGATAAAACCTTGCCTTTGTTTTTTACAAGCATTTCAAGAAGAATGAATTCAAGTGTGCTTAAGTCGATTTGTTTCTCATCAATTTTAGCCAGATATTTGTCAGGAAACAGTTCCAAATTGCCTGCTTTCAACTTATCTGACTTTTGTGTACTGTATATCCTCCGGAGTATCACCTGGATTCGGGCAATCAATTCTCTTGGTTCAAAAGGCTTTGCCATATAATCGTCTGCCCCAAGTTCCAGTCCCACAATTTTATCAGTTACTTCACCCCGGGCGGTAAGCATAATGATTGGCACATTGTTTATTTTTCGTATTTCCCGGCAGACTTCAAACCCATCCATACCGGGCATCATCACATCTAAAACAACTAAATCGGGGGAAAATTTTCCAACAGCCTTAAGTCCCTCAACGGGAAGGGTTGCCGAAATAACTTCAAACCCAAATTTAGAAAGGTATTCTTTTAAAAGGGCATTTAATTTTTCGTCGTCGTCAATTACAAGTATTCTGGGCAAACTGGACATTTTTGATAATTGTTTGATACAAATTTATAATTATTTTCAAAGATCGTTT
>JAHEEB010000097.1:6992-9564 GCA_024640925.1 Bacteroidota bacterium
CGTTTTAGATACATGGATTACTCGTTTCGCAGAGCTTCCACAGGATCTAAATTAGCCGCTGTATAGGCAGGAAATACTCCAAAGACTAAACCAGTTAATAATGAGAATAGAAAAGGGACAACAATCCCTTGCCACGATAATTTCGTTTCCCAGCTACTTAAATTATTGGTTAAAACGGAAAATACTATTCCAAAAACAACACCAACCAAACCACCAATAATCCCAATCAGCAACGATTCCGATAAAAATTGCCACAGAATATCCTTTCTTTTTGCACCTACCGAAATTCTTAAGCCAATTTCCGCTATCCTTTCTTTAACAGCCATAATCATCAATGCTAAAATTCCTACTCCACCAATAATTAAGGATATAGCGGCAACTCCAATTATCAGTATATTAAATCCTTTCGAGGTTTCTTCGGCTGCATTTATTGAACTTAGTTGATTAACAATCACAAAATCATCTTTTTTCCGCTGTTGTTCAAGGTCATGGTTTTCCCGTAAAATAAGTCGTGTGTCCTGTTCAAGACTTATACAATTATTTTGTTCATCAGCGCTGATGTAAATTTGTCCGAGGTAATCAAGATTTGAAACTCTCCTGAGAAAGGTCCTGATTGGAATTATGGCCACATTATCGATATTTCCCATTTCCGATTCCAGACCTTTTATTTGAAGTACACCAACAACACGAAATCGAATATTATTAATAAAAATTGTTTTATTTATCGGATCTTCATCTTTAAACAATAGTTCAGCATTCATTGATCCTAATACAGCCACTTTTTCCATGGAAAAATTATCCTCAGAAGTAAAAATGGAACCTGCTTTAAACTTATAGTCCCTTATTGTTGTATAGTCTTCTGAAGTTCCCTGAATTAAAGATTTTATAGTTTGTCCTTCATACCTTATGGTTCCATTTATTTGCTGGAAGGGCGAAATATATTTTAAATGATTTATGTCTAAAAAGCTTTCAACATCCTTCATTCGGAGAGTTGTAACTGTTGTTGGCCTTTGCTTATCTCTGAACACTTCTTTGGTTTTGGCGGGATTAACGACAAGCAAATTAGTACCCATCGATTTAATGGGGCCAAGTGCTTTCTCCCTGGCCCCTTCACCAATCGATAAAATGGTAATTACTGCAGAAATTCCCACTGCCATTCCTAAAATTGAAAAATACAGCCGTGACTTATTAAGTAACAGTGAAGTATAAGATAATTTAAGATTGCTGTACCATTTCATTTTTAAACTTTTGATAAATAAAAACAACTGATTATGTTAAAATTTCTGGCTTAAGACTACCATCTTTCTTCATAAATAATATTCTTTGAAAGATTTGTCAAACTTTTATTTCAACGTTTCAACCGGCTGGCATTTGGCCGCTTTATTTGCAGGGATTACTCCAGCCAGCAATCCAGTAAGTATTGGCAATAAAATTCCTGCAACAATAGTTTGCCAGGGTATATAAAAAATAGCATTAAGTTTATTGCTGGTTATCTTTGAAAAAACAATTCCAAGAATTAGTCCAATAATTCCTCCAATGAGTACGATAAAAACACTCTCTGCCATAAATTGAAGACGTATATCAGAATTAGTTGCACCAAGCGCTTTACGAAGGCCAATTTCCTTAAGCCTTTGATTTACTGAAGTTGTCATTAGTACAACAATTACAATTCCACCAGCCAGTAATGAAATTATAGCAATTATGGGAAGCAGTACTTTGAAAACTTTTGTCATACTGTTTACTACTTGCTGAACAAATGCCGGGGTAATCATGGAGAAATCATCAGCCTCGCCTTCCGTCAGAGAATGTCTTTCCCGCAAAATTTGTTTAATTGGTTCAATCGATTTTTTGACCATTTCCTCATTTTCGAATTCAAATTTTGCTGCCATTATATAATCAATATTATTCACCCTGTCCATAAAAGTTGTAATGGGTATAAAAATATCTTCATCAAGATCATTCCCGTGTGGATCCATTCCGCGTGGTTCAAGAACACCAATGATCAGGAACGGATTGTTGGCTATCCTTATTTGCTGACCAACGGGTTCCTGTCCGGTAAACAAGGAACTGGCTATCTTGCTGCCAATTACAGCCACTCTTTTTGAAGATTTCACATCTTCTTTGCTAAAAAAATCCCCTGAAGAGACTGGCCTGTTCCAGATATATCCGCCAGTTTCACTGCAACCCTTGATGTTAGAGATAGTGTTTTGTCCGGAAAATGTGACATTCTGTTCGGCCAATGAATTCATATAATCATATCCTGAAATGTTTTCAATTTGCGATGCTATGGCCTCTATATCCGCCACTTTAAGAGTTGCAACCGGAGAATCACTTTTTTGGCGGGGACCTTTGGCATCAATCATTGCAGCAGACACCACTATATTGTTAGAATTGAATATTTTGCTTACATTTTGCATTATTTTCTTTTCTATCCCACTGCCTAAAGTAAGAGTTAGCGATAGTGCGGCAATACCGATGATTATTCCCAACATCATAAAAAATGTGCGGAGTTTGTAGCTTTTTATCCTTGAAAAGCCACTTTTTATTATCCTGTTTCTTCTTTGAGTATCCA
>JAHEEB010000680.1 GCA_024640925.1 Bacteroidota bacterium
ACTGTAAAGTTTGGAATAGTAAAGTTTGGAATAGCGACTGTAATTTAAGAGAGTATAAGAATCTTCCGTTTTTTTTTAGAATTTTATTATTTTAGCAGACGAACAATAAATATCATATTTAATGGCAAAGAAGGACGTATTTTTCGCAGAGGGCGATAGCCCCAAAATGATGGAAGCTTATAAAAAAGCCCAGGAAACCTTTAAATATTTCTGGAGGGAATTGTCCTGGGAATATCGCAGAATAGTTCCCGCACTTGACTTAGCTTGTGTGAAAGTTGCATTCTCGCAAAAATTGAACGAATCAGATGAGCCCATTGTTGAGCACATGTGGATAAATGAAATAAATTTTGATGGCGAAAAAATATATGGAAAGTTAATAAATGACCCCAATGAATTAACAAATGTAAAAAACGGAGATTCTGTTGAAATTCCGGTAGATCAAATAAGTGACTGGTTATTTTGCACACAAGGCAAAACCTATGGCGGATACACAATACAGGCTATGCGCTCTGAGATGAATACGAAAGAGAGAAAAGAACACGACAATGCCTGGGGTTTGAATTTTGGTGATTACAATGATATCTTAGTTGCATATGAACAAAAGGAAAAACCCGAAAATTTGATAGAACATCCAATGAGCGGGAATATGAAAGATAGTCTTATTGATTTCTTAAAACAAAATCCGGATGAACTTTTATCAAAAGACGAATTTGGATATACCTTTTTACATAACGAAACCATATCCGGAAATAAAACATCTGTTGAAGTCTTATTACAATCGGGCATGGATAAAAACGAGAAAACGAATAACGGAAAAACTGCACTGGATTTTGCCAGGCTTTTAAACTGGGAACATATTATTCCTATACTTGAGAAATAAAACAATCCAGTTTCGACCTTTAATATAACATAGCATTAATCTTTCAAAAAAATAAATATGACAGAGAACCAGGAATTTATTTACGAATCAATCTTTTCGCAGGTAAGAATGGGATTTTTATCTATCGACGAGATAAAAGAGAATATTATTGAAGAAATAGAAGATAACGGGTTTGAAGAAGAGATTTCTGAAGATTGGGCGTTTGATTTGATAGACAAAGAATTTAAAGCCGTAACGAAGGAAAGTAAAAATTGGAAAAAACCAACGGATACAGAAAGATTAATTAATGCCTTTGATGAATTATGCAGTATGAATATCATTGCCCTGCATAATGCAGGTTTCACAACCAGCGATGGAGAATATGAAGTGGTTGAGGTCGAGCGTAGTTTGCGTAAAAAGAAAGTTTCCTCCGATGGGTATTGTTTTTACCACTCGCAAGACCTTTCAAGAGCCATTGTGAAAGAGAATCCGAGTTTATATATTGCTTTTCAGAAAATTGATAACGAAAATGATAAAGTAACTGTTGAAGTTGGCAAGAAAGTGACAGAAGTATTGAAACGAAATGGATTTACTATTGAATGGAATGAAAAGCCAACAACCAAAATTTTTATTCCGGATTTTAAATGGCAAAAGATTTATAGCGAATCTGAACGTGACTTGCTAGATTATGACAATGTAGTAAAACTCATGACCAGGAAAAGGTAACTTCCGATTTGTAAGCAATAGCGCTATCTAAAAGATTCTAAAAGTTGGCAGGCATTATCAAATTTGTTATGCAACAGTCCCTGTAAATAAAACAGAATTTTTGGATTTATTTGTTATCTTTATTAGATAGGGTAAAAATATAAACGTATAATTATGAATACCATACTAATTGTGGGTCTCATTATGGCCGCTTGTGTACCAATAGCTTTATTAGGTTTAAGGTCTATTTTCGGAAAATCAATAGTATTTCGTGTGGGTTCTACATCGGTGTTTATTCTGTTTCTTTTTGGTTTTTTAATGTTTTATGCTGGGATGAAAGGAATAAACCATCTTTATTGGATTATACCCATTATTCTTAATTTATATGTAGGCTCGTATCTTGTTATAAAAAATACGATTAGCAAACCTCTAAAAAAAACAACGGCTCAGTTAAAAGCAATTACTGAAGGTGATTTGAATGTTGATATTCAGGTATCTGATTCAGAAGATGAACTCGGTATTATTAACAATTCTCTCCTTCAGTTGGTAGAAGTATTAAATAAAATTATTACGGAAATAAGTATCAATTCCGATAACCTGGTTTCGGCCAGTCAGCAGATGAGCAGTGCATCAGAAGAACTATCGCGAGGGGCCAGCGAACAAGCCAGTTCAATTGAAGAAGTTTCATCTACAGTTGAACAAATATCGTCAAATATCCAACAGAATACAGAAAATGCGCAACAATCAGAAATAGTTTCAGCCGAAGCGAATAAGAGTTTTATGGATGTAGCAGAGAAAGCAAAAGGAGCAAATGAGGCAAACCAAAATATCGCAAATAAAATAAACATAATTAACGATATTGCTTTTCAAACAAATATACTTGCACTAAACGCTGCGGTTGAAGCTGCAAGAGCAGGTGAGCATGGAAGAGGCTTTGCCGTAGTTGCAACTGAAGTTAGGAAACTTGCGGAAAACAGTAAAATAGCTGCTGAACAGATAGTTGTTTTGACAAAGACTTCAATAAAAATGGGACAACTTGCAGGTGATTTGATGATGAATACTCTCCCGAAAATAGATAATACTGTTAAGTTAGCACAGGAAATATCTGCTGCCAGCAAGGAACAAAACAGTGGTATAAGCCAGGTTAATAATGCCATTCAGCAATTAAGCAGTATCACCCAGCAAAATGCTTCGTCAAGTGAAGAATTGGCCACCAGCGCAGAACAACTTGCTGCACAGGCAGAACAATTAAAAGAGTCCATATCATTTTTTAAAATAAGTGCAAATGAGAATTCCCGAGTGAATTCATTAAAGTATAAACAAACCCCAAAGTCAAATCAAGGAATGAATAAACCCGTCAACATAAAAAGGTTTGAAAAGCCTGTTGATTCTGATGATGCGTTTACACAATTTTAAAACAAAAGCTGGAAGCCACAAAGATCAAAAAATTTATCTGTTTTTGTCTCCATTTAAATTTCGTGGTTGATTAATGCCTGTTCGTTATCGAAAAAAGCTTATAGATTTACTCCATTTGTGGAAGGAAAAGAAATTGTCAATATTTGCTGATGATCGATTCATTCATTCATTACAAAACTCTGTTAAAATGAAAATAGTAAAGAAAATAACAAATGGAATTATGATTGTGGCAATTGGATTATTGCATACCCAATGTGCTGTATCGTCAAGTGGCTTTGGTATACAATTCCGTGAATTCTCAAAATCATTCTTTTTTAAAATCAGTCCGGGAGCGTCTGAATTTCCTGCAATACCGGGTAGAACTGGTTTTGAAACCCATGCAGCCTTTTGGTTTTTTTATTTTGGTATTCTGCTTATCCCAATCGTATTATTGGTACATTCAATAGAACGTGACAAAAAAATTCTTCCTTACAGTTTTACAATATCCTATTTGATTGTTGTTCTAATCGGTTGTTATATGGTACCCAATTCAGGAATGACATATTTTATGCTCCCTCAAGCACTTTATATGTTGGTGAGTAATTATTT
>JAHEEB010000681.1 GCA_024640925.1 Bacteroidota bacterium
TTTTACATCAATATTTCCCTGTTTTTTTATCCCCTCTTTCTCTACCTTTGAGAATTCAAAATATATTTCCGATTTAAGAGAAGAAATAATCGATGGGGGAATATGATCTTTTATTAGTTTTATTTCCTGTATACGATTCTCCAGCGATTGTTTGATATGGTATTCGATTCCGCTACTGGGTTGTTTTTTTGAAATAAATTCTACAGGTACTTTTTCATCGGAAAGTAACACCCCATGCCGCAAAATAATTACTCCGAAATAATCGCTGTTGACCAATAGTGCATCAGCTTGTCCTTTAGTTAGGTTTCCCAGGTAGCTGAATCTGACGGGTGGGTTGTCTTTAATGGCATCTTTGAACACCATCAAAGAATCAGGAACAGGCTTACCATCATTATCCAACTCAATGACGACAATTTTTTTTTCGTCCTGATCTTCGACCTGCATCACCCATATTGGTACAATCATAAGCGCAGCAAATAGAACAGGGCCAAGAATAGTCATAATAACAAAGGATTTTTTTCTAACCCTGGTTATATATTCCCGTGCTATTATATGCTTAATCTTGCCCATTTGCTGTATTATTGGTGGTTTTACTTACGGAATTGATAAATACTTCGTTCATCGAAGGAAGTATCTCCCTGAAAGAATGAACTTCTACCGAATCAATAGCCATTCTTAGCAATTCGTTCCCTTTATTGCGATCTTCAATTTGAATAATGAAGCGATTTTGGTTTTCCTCTATTTTTTCATGTATAAGTACATGACAAGTTCCATTTAGCTTTTGATTCAATATATTTTCATTGCCTGTAAAAACGATTTCGTATTTATTAGCCTTAAAACTTTGTCGAATCTCAGCCACTTTGCCTTCTAGTATTGCCTTTGATTTATCAATAAGGGTAATATTGTCGCACAATTCTTCAACAGAAGCCATATCATGGGTAGAAAGTATTATAGTCTTTCCTTTAGCTTTCAATTCAAGTACTAATTGTTTCAAAAGCGAGGAGTTTACCGGATCAAATCCGCTGAATGGTTCATCAAGAATGAGTAGTTCCGGATCGTGCAGAAGGGTAATAAGAAACTGTACCTTTTGAGCCATCCCTTTCGAAAGTTCTTCGATTTTTTTCTCATGCCAATCGGTAACGGAGAACTTTTCGAACCAATAATGAATATTTTCTTTAGCCTTTTTGCTTGATAATCCTTTTAATTTTGCCAGGTAGAGGGCCTGTTCTCCGACTTTCATTTTTTTATATAGTCCTCGTTCTTCTGGCAAATAACCGATACGGCTTACATCATTATCCTTAAAACTTTGCCCATCAAAAAGAATATCACCGCTATCGGGGGCTGTTATACGGTTAATAATACGGATAAGGGTTGTTTTGCCTGCCCCATTTGGTCCAAGAAGTCCATAAACTGTGCCTTTCGGAACATGAATGGAAACATCATCCAATGCCAGATTTGTGGCAAAACGCTTAGAAATATGAGAAGCTATAAAATATGACATAAGGATTTTTATTACCTTAATTTCATTTTACTCAAAAATCGGAACAATTTTCCGTAAGAAAAAGGACAGGGAAAAGAAATTGGACTTTCTTGAACTATTGCTTTAGCCTTTTTATTCGAAGTAGTTCCTCATCCGTTCAAAAAATCCTTTGTCTACAGAGCCTGGATTCGGTTTAAAATTTTCGGATTCGGAGAATTTTTCTATCAGTTTTTGTTCTTCTTTCGTTAGCTTTGAAGGAATCCATACATTGATATTAACCAGCAAATCGCCTTTGCCGTAGCCGTTTACTTCTGGTAATCCTTTGCCACGCAAACGAAGAATTTTACCTGGTTGAGTACCCGGTTCAATTTTAATCTTTACTTTTCCGTCTACCGTTGGAACTTCGATTGTATCGCCCAGTGCTGCTTGAGGAATTGTCAGGTAAAGAAGATATAACAAGTCATTCCCATCGCGAATAAGTTCCTGATGCTTTTGTTCTTCAATAACAACGAGTAAATCGCCATTAACTCCACCGCGTCTGGCAGCATTTCCTCTTCCGGAAACATTGAGCTGCATCCCTTCTCCCACTCCGGCAGGAATATTTATTTTTATAACTTCATCACTTTTAACAATACCTTCGCCAAAGCAGGTATTACACTTATCTTTAATAATTTTCCCTTCTCCTCCGCAGTTCGGACAAGGAGAAGATGTTTGCATTCTCCCAAGCAATGTGTTGGTAATACGTGTTACATGCCCACTGCCATTACAGGTGGTACAAGTTGTAAAGCCGTCTTTACTTCTGGCACCAGTACCACTGCAGGTATCACAGACTACATATTTATTTACTTTCAGTTTTTTTTCTGTACCCTTGGCAATTTCTTCGAGAGTAAGAGTTACCTTTACACGCAGGTTGGAGCCTTTGTTAACCCTTTGACCACCACGCCCCCGACTTCCGCCACCAAATCCACCGAATCCGCCAAATCCAAAATCGCCAAAAATATCGCCAAAATGGCTGAATATATCATCGACATTAGTAAAGTGGCCAGAACCATTAGCAGCACTGCCAACTCCAGCATGTCCAAATTGATCGTACCGTTGACGTTTTTGTTGATCGCTTAACACCTCATATGCTTCGGCAGCTTCCTTAAATTTCTCTTCAGCTTCTTTGTCCCCCGGGTTCCTATCGGGATGAAACTTTAACGCTTGTTTACGATATGCTTTTTTTATCTCGTCTTGCGAAGCTTCTTTGGAAATTTCAAGTATTTCGTAATAATCTCTTTTCGACATGTTTTTATTGTTAACTCCTTTGTTTACTCTCCTACTACCACTTTTGAATATCGTAACACTTTATCGTTGAGCATATATCCTTTTTCGATTACATCCACTACTTTACCTTTAAACTCTTCTGATGGAGCAGGAATTTTTGTCAGTGCTTCATGATAATCGATATCGAAATCCTTATCTTTTGCTTCAATCTCCTTCACGCCATTTTGACGGATGAATTCGATAAATTTAGTATAAATAAGTTTAACTCCTGTTTTTAAAGATACCAAATCTTCCGATTTCTCTATTGTTTGCATCCCTCTCTCAAAATCATCAACTACAGAAAGAATGTCTTTCAGGAGATCTCCATTGGCCTGTTTGGTCAAATCCATCTTCTCCTTCAGCGTTCTTTTCCTGTAATTATCAAATTCGGCAGATAATCTCAGGTATTTATCCTGTAATTCGCGATTGGTTTCGTCTGTTGCAGCAATCTTTTGTTTCAGTTCTTCAACCACTATAAGGTGTGGATCGTATTCAGCATCGGATAGAGTTTCCTTTTCACTTTCTTCATCAACAATATCTTCAGTGGAATCATCGCAACTTGTATCTGGCGATTCATCAATGTCAGACAACCCTTCATTTGCACCAAGCAATTCTTTCTCTTCAGCTTTATTTTTTGCTTTTTTGGTCATAATAATCTTACTTTTTTGCTAGAATTATATACAATGAAAATGCCTTTTCAAATTGTTTGCCATAAAAAGATTAAAGACAAAATGACAGTGTTTTAACTCAAATGTCAATATATCTAAAATAACTTAATTCAG
>JAHEEB010000682.1 GCA_024640925.1 Bacteroidota bacterium
TTGAATGTTTCCAGCAAAACAACAAATATAGGGCTCGAAACGGATGAAACTACTTTCGATCTTCGGTTTCAGGGCGATATGAACTGGAATTCATCTCTTCCAATTATTGTGGAATATGAAGATCCCGACAGCCAGATCAATGTTAATTATAATGAAGATATCAACTATAAGAAATTAGCTTTGAACAGGAAGAATCCTGGTTTTGCTATAGATGCTGGTATTATTTATCCTCTTGGAGATAATCTTGAACTTTCTGCATCGGTGCTTGATTTAGGGGTAATTGCCTGGAGATCAAATTTAAATACATTAAAAGGGAGTGGTTCATTTTTTTATAATGGACCTTTGAATGATTCAATTCCAACAGAAAATTATTTTAATAACCTGGTTAACTCTTTTACCGATTCAATGGATATAAATGTCAGTCATGAAAAATATACAACATTTCTTCCGCCAAGGTTATTAGCTGGTATAAACTATCAGGTAAGAAATAATTTTTCGCTTGGTTTAAGTGGCGATTTGCTGTTTTACCGTACCAAAATAATTCCTTCTTTAAGTCTTACAGGCCAATACTCACCATGGGAAAATATTCATCTGATGGCTTCCTATAGTCTTCAGTATTACAGTCTGAAAAGCATCGGACTGGGCTTTGTAATAGGAAAAGATCCGTTTCAGTTTTATATGATATCGGATGATGTGCCTGGTATGATTTGGCCCATGTCAGCACGAAATATTAATTTACGTTTCGGTCTGAATCTTAACTTTGGGTGCAGGGATTCTGGTACAGGTGGTTTAGGCAGGGGCAGGGGAGGTTCAGGAAAAGGACTTGAAGGCAACTGCTATTGGTTGGAAAGAAGTATTGAAAAGAATTATGAAAAACATAAAAGAAAATAAGTAAGCATGTTGGTTAAGACATATGGCAGTGCAGTTTTTGGAATTGATGCCGAAATTATTACCATAGAGGTGAATGTTTCACAGGGTATTAAATTTTTTCTGGTTGGATTGCCAGATAATGCAGTTAAAGAAAGTCAACAAAGAGTAGAATCTGCTCTTAAATCAAATGGCTATCGATGGCCGGGTCTTAAAATCGTTGTTAATATGGCTCCGGCAGATGTCCGAAAAGAAGGCTCAGCATACGATTTACCCATTGCAATTGGTATTTTGGCAGCCAGCAATCAGTTAGACACAAATAGACTGGGAGAGTTTCTTATAATGGGTGAGCTTTCACTCGATGGAAGTATACAACCAATCAAAGGAGTTTTACCCATTGCCATTGAAGCCAGAAAGAAAGGTTTTAAAGGATTTCTGCTTCCAAAGGAAAATGCCCGCGAAGCGGCTGTTGTAAATAATCTTGATATTTATGGTGTAGAACATATCAACGAGGTAATTTCATTCTTAAATGGAAATCCTTTTCCTGAGCCTACCATAGTTGATACAAGAAATGAATTTTTTGCTAATCTGAACGATTATCAGGTAGATTTTGCAGATGTCAAAGGACAGGAAAATGTGAAAAGAGCATTGGAAATTGCTGCTGCAGGTGGACATAACTTAATAATGATTGGTCCGCCTGGTGCCGGCAAGACAATGCTTGCAAAACGGCTCGCTTCAATAATTCCACCTCTTACTTTGCAGGAAGCATTGGAAACTACCAAGATACATTCGGTAGCAGGATTGCTCGACAAGCATACATCGCTCATATCACATCGTCCGTTCCGATCGCCACATCATACAATTAGTGATATTGCTCTGGTTGGAGGAGGAACTTTTCCTCAGCCTGGAGAAATATCACTGGCGCATAATGGGGTACTTTTTCTCGACGAACTGCCTGAATTCAAACGAACTGTCCTTGAAGTGCTCAGACAGCCCCTTGAAGACAGACATATAACAATATCACGCTCGAAATATACAATTGATTATCCTGCAAGTTTTATGATGGTCGCATCAATGAATCCATGTCCCTGCGGATATTATAATCATCCGGAAAAGGATTGTGTATGCAGTCCTGGGGTTGTACAGAAATATCTGAACAAAGTTTCAGGACCTTTGCTTGATCGAATAGACATTCACATTGAAGTTGTACCAGTACCTTTTAGTAAATTATCGGAAGATATACCTTCTGAAGATAGCGAAAAAGTCAGGAATCGTGTATCGCAGGCACGTCGGGTTCAGGAAGAGCGCTTCAAAGATGTGGATAAAGTTTACTGTAATGCTCAAATGAGCTCATCACTGCTTCATAAGTATTGCAAACTGAGCCAGGAATCTTCGGCATTACTTAAAAATGCCATGGAGAAGCTTGGATTATCTGCTCGTGCATACGATCGGATACTTCGGGTTTCGCGCACAATAGCAGATATGGAAGAAATGCCAGATATATTGCCTGCGCACGTTGCAGAAGCTATACAGTATCGTAGCCTCGACAGGGAAAACTGGGCAGGTAACTAATTCTACAAAATCGAATGACCCTGAAGTCACAACAATTGTTTTTGATTTCAGGGTCAATGAGAAAGTCTTTAAAGTATCAAAATCTACCAGCCTGGATTCTGTGTTAATTAGAAATTCCCTTCATGAAGAATATAAATTGTAATTACTATATCTATTTTTAAGCGTTTCCAGTTTGCCTGATTCTTTGAACCATCTCCAACGCAATAAGTCGGTATATCGTATAGCCTCAAAGCAAAACCCCAAAGCCCTTTCGTGGGCAATTTGTTCCCTCATTTCTACCATTGCTGTAGTCAAATTGGGCACGCCGGCCCTGGTTCGAACCACATTATTAATGTACTGATATGCCTCATTTGTATTGTTAGGCTTTTATCTTAGAGAATTCGTGGTTTTTTAATAGTACCATTCAAATTAATCTTTTACTTTAATATCATACTTCCGGTATGAGCAGTAAATTCAGGTGAATACATACATTGTATGCTGGCAATACCATTGTTAAAGGTACCCTCATGGGTGACATAAAGTTTATATTCCAATGTATAGCTTCCTTTGGGAAGATTATCAATAAAGAAATTTACTGATGCATCACGAATACTCTGATAATACCCTAATTGGTTTTTATAATTATATCCCGAACTTTTATCCACAGGCTCTAAAGCTGAGGCTCTCATATCATGCACAAAATCCAGGGTTCGATCGGAAGTTTGGACTGAAGTAAAATGGATAATCAAAAACCAGATCTTGTTCCATCATAAAGGACAGAGTTAGTGAAAAGGCCCTAATCTATCAAATTATTTAATCGTTTATGCATTCCGGATTAATAAATGTATGAAGGCGTTTTATGTTATAATAACAATCTATTTGAATTTTGTAGTTTATTCTGGGTTGGCAGATTAATTTTTTTTTATACATTTGCACTCCCAAACAAAAGGTTTACAATGACCCGTGGTGTAATGGTAGCACTGCAGATTTTGGTTCTGCCTGTCCAGGTTCGAATCCTAGCGGGTCAGCAAGCCCCTCCAGACCAGGAGGGGTTTTTTGTTGTTACAACCACTCTGATTATTTTCTAACAATAATAAAAATGTTTGCATCATCGTCACTTGTATTTCACGATATTCCATAAAAGTTG
>JAHEEB010000683.1 GCA_024640925.1 Bacteroidota bacterium
GCCTGTTCATCAGTTAATTCCTGGTTAAATTTGTTAATCCTTCCAAATACGTCATCATAAACCTCAGCGAATTTTTTGGGGTGCTGGGAATACCATCTTAGAGTAGAATCGAAGGTTGCTTTATCAATATTGTGTTTTTTAAATACCGAAGAATAAAGAGTTAAGGAGTCTATTTCACCTATATTGGGTGCTATTGAGTGATCCATTACCATAGCATCAGCCATATGGATATCAACTAATACATTGACAAAGTCCTTCTTGGAAAGAATTCGTCCATTCTGTTCGCGGTTACAGGAAGTAAGTGCAAACAACACGAGAAATATGTAAACTGTGCGCATAGATTCTAAAATTGTCTCAAAGATAACTTATTCTTAATCCGGGATTAATCAATAGAGATACAAAATTTTCTATAAATAATCTGAAATCGTTTCAGATCAATCCTTCGTCAGCAAAACTAAAGTATTTGCCAATGCCCACAACAATGTGATCGAGGAGTGTGAGATCAAAAAGTTTGGCGGCTTCTTTTATTTTCTGGGTTATTTGTTTATCCTGCTCACTAGGCATAAGGTTTCCCGAAGGGTGATTATGGCATAAAATAATAGAAGAGGAGTATATTTCCAAAGCTTTACGCATAATCAGACGAACATCTGTAATTGTCCCGGAAAT
This sequence comes from Bacteroidota bacterium, assembly GCA_024640925.1. GTDB lineage: Bacteria > Bacteroidota > Bacteroidia > Bacteroidales > UBA10428 > UBA10428. Next base: position 667 of record JAHEEB010000683.1, read on the forward strand.
ACCTCCGTGACTGATTCTTGTACGCTCGATAAGAGTGTTCGACCTGTTTAGATAAGCAACCCAGAACTCTTCATGCTGGATATCAGTGAGAAGTGATAAGAAAATGCCAGCCGCATCATTACTAGAAGTTATTTTTGGCCTAGATACAGGCTCTGAACCTGCTCTTCGTCGGCCCAGTTCGAGTGCAGCTGTTATGGTAATGGCTTTTGCCTCTCCAATGCCCTTTATTTTCATGAGGTCGGAGTATGAAAGCCGGCCCAGTTCTGCCAGATTGTTCGAACTTAATGACAGTATTTTTCTTGAAAGCTCAACAGCCGATATTTCGCGGGTACCACTACCAATAAGAATTGCAATCAATTCGGCATCCGACAATACACGTGGGCCATGCTGCATTAGTTTCTCGCGGGGCCTGTCTTCGACCGACCAGTTTTTAATACTGATATAATCCATAATACTATTTTGTATAATTTCTTTAAACCCAAGTAATTGAATTAATGGGGTTGAAACCAGGTAAGCAATTCAGACATTATCTATAGATTGCTCTATTGCACTATTTGGATTTACACGTTCATCACTTTAAATACTTATCAGGAAAAGAATGTTTTATTCCTGACATTTCAGAGTATATTTCATATAGTGGTTTGCATAGTCGGTATATTGGCCAATTGCAGCTTTTTTCAACGTTTTGCAAGCCATATCTTTTTTGCCAAGCTTTTCATACGATTCTCCTATAACAAGATAAATTTTAGCTTTGGCCTCTTCACCACCTGTTTCGTTTACTAATGCTGATTCACCTGTTTTTATAGCTTCGTCATATTTGCCCAATGCATTATAAGTCATAGCTAATAAATATAGGGTAGTAACATCAGTATTGTTAAATTCAAGGGCATTATTAAGTAATTGTTCAGCATTTTCATACTTTGCTTCATTCTTTTTTGAAAGTCCTTTTCTCTGAAAGTACTGAAATCCCATATCAGTTATTTTATTATGAACTTGATTGTTGTTTAACCTGTCAGATTCCAGGATGGCTTTTTTACATGCAATTTTAAATAACTCATCATCTCCTTGTTTCCTATAAGTAAAAGCCTTCATGTAATATGCATCCAAATAGTCAGGATCGTGTTTTATTGCCTCGTCCATATTAGCAATTGCTCCTGCGAAATCATTTTCGTTCATCTTCGAAACGCCAAGCAGGTAATATATTTTGGGTATAAATTTTTTAGCTTTTCTGAGTGTTGAAGTATCATAAACTGAAGTAGCCAGCTCTTTTGCATTTATTGTGTTTCTCAATCCCTCATTCAATAATTGCTCCTCCACATTTTTTTCTGCTAATTGAAGATAAAGCGAAGGAAGAATTTCTTTAACATATCCGGCAAGTTTGTCTATTTCACCACTTTTTTCCTTTACGGCAAGCTTTTCACAAATTTCAAGACATGCATGGTATTCACTTATGGCCTTCTGCAGACTGTCATTTTTTTGTGTTGTTTTAGCAATGCTGTATGATTTCCAGGCATCATCAGGAGTTTGTGAGTAAACAAAACAGGATATCAGGCCTAAAATAAGAGTTGCAGTGAAATGGTTGAAATTCAGCCTTGTATGCATAATTATTACGATTTAGCAGAACCTTAACAAAAGCAAGGTTGGTTATTGTATCCGTTTTCAGATTTTTAGCAAGACAAATATAGATTTTTTTTAAATAATAGCTACCAAGGCAAAAATGCTTTCAGGAAAGAGCTTGAAAGGCTCTTATCGTAAGAATAAGGAATCACTATTTTAATGAGCAAGGGTAAAAATGGTAACGTCGAATTATTATAAAATTAATATACCTAATCCTTTCCGCTTGAAAATGATAGCTAAATTTGAAACTAGAAAAATTCGAACTATGCAAACATTATCACCTAAACAACAAGCTATTTTTTTAGCATTGTTCACTGCAATCTTAACTTTTGTCAGTGGTTTGTTGTTCTTATTTATTAATCCGTCGAATTATTATCTGTTGCTTGTATTTGTTGGATTGTTGGTTTTTCTGGTAGTTTTTGTCCTGGTTTTTTATTCTCTGAACAATTTTATTTTTAACAGGTTAAAGCCCATCTATAAAACAATTTATAATGTCAACCCCTCTGAAGAGCAATTGAAAAGAAATATTGAGGAGAAGGAGCTTGGCATTATGAAAGACATTCAGAACGATGTGCTGCGATGGGCCAAAAAGAAAACAAATGAAATTGCCCAGTTAAGGCAACTCGAGAAATACCGTCGTGAATTTTTGGGAAATGTTTCGCACGAATTGAAAACACCTATATTCAACATACAGGGTTACATTTCCACATTGCTTGATGGGGGATTGGAAGATGAAACGGTTAACAGGCGATATCTTGAGAGGGCAGATAAGAGTGTAAACAGGCTAATCTCCATTGTGAATGACCTTGAATCTATATCAAGGTTGGAGTCGGGCGAATTAAAACTCGATTTTACTAAATTTAATATAGTTCGACTGGTAAATGAGGTATTTGAAGATCATGAGAGGCTGGCTGATGACCGTAAGATTAAACTCAGGTTTGCACATTCTTTCGATAAGGCAATAAATGTGATGGCAGACAGACCTCGTATTACTGAAGTTTTAAATAATCTGATTGTCAATTCTATAAAATATGGTCGGGAAGGGGGTACTACTACCATCGATTTCCTTGATGTGGATGATCAAATACTGGTAGAAGTTGCCGATGATGGAATTGGTATTCCCGATAAAGATTTACCCCGTATTTTTGAGCGGTTTTACCGGACTGATAAGAGCCGATCGAGGGACATGGGTGGTACTGGCCTTGGACTAGCAATAGTAAAACACATAATCGAAGCTCATAATCAAACAATAAATGTACGCAGTCGGCCAGGCCAGGGTAGT
>JAHEEB010000684.1 GCA_024640925.1 Bacteroidota bacterium
ACCCTGAACAGAAAGTAAATATTCAAACCGATATAAACTACCTTCAGGATAATTTTACCGCCAGCAGTTATACTGTAAATGTCGATACCATACCCTTCTTCAGCGAGATAACAATCGATACCACCGGACTATACAAACAAGAAAAAGAAGAAGGTCTGAAAGATTCAATTGTTAATAGTGTTATAATAAATTATGAATTCGATAAATATTCATTGCTTCCCGGCGATGAAATCCGTCTTCAGGAATTGATAGTAAAAGAGATGGGTAATAATTCAGATTTTTATGTGGTTATAAACGGACATACAGATAACCGTGGCAGTAAAACATATAATTATCTTCTGGCAACAAAACGAGCCGATTTTGTAAAAGGCATTCTTATAAAAATGGGTGTTGAAAAAAGCAAAATTAAAACGTTCTCATTTGGCGAAGATCAGCTTTTAAAGGAATGTGATGTCGCTCATGTGTGCGACGAATCGATACACAAGGCAAACCGTCGGGTAGAGATTATTTTGTTTGCTCCGGTAAAATAATTCTTCGTTTTGCTATAGGTTTAAAAACCATAAAGGAAAAATTAGAAATTTGTCACACTTTAACTAAAACTTAATGTGAGTATTAATCGTTAAATTTGCAGGAGATAAAAAACAAGCAAATCATGAAAACTTACAGGTTTACAGCCGAAATAACCAAAGATAATGAGGTTAACCAGTATATCGGTATTGTTTCAGGGTTGCCAGGGGCACATACACAAGCCCCAACTTTAGATGAATTACAGGCGAATCTTCAGGATGTTATACAACTTTGTTTACAGGAAATGACAGAAGCAGAAATTCTTAATATACCTGATTTTGTTGGCTTCCAGCAAATATCTGTAGCAATATGATTACAATAGTCCCCATTGTTAAGTTAAGATACTTGAAAAGCTGCTTTTTTATTTAGGTTTTGAAGCGAAGAGACAAAGCGGCAGTCATTTATTTTACCGTCATCCCGATGGAAGATATAACATATTGCCACACCATGGCAAGCAGGATTTAGGCCGTTCATTGATCAGACAAATTTTAAGAGAAATCGAATGCCAGACATTTTACTAAACCACAAATCATTTGAATACTACATGCCCAGGCTGAAAGCCTTTGACATCATAACCCGGGGTGTCGCCCCGGGCAACATGTCAACCTCGTATTCACCCTGTCGGGGTGTGATAAATCGATTTCGGAAATAGAAGTTCACCCGAAGGAAAATTTACAAGGGTTCATATTTAATGGTTAGCATTTGAACCAAGTTATCATAAAGCCCTACGAGGGTTTGGAATCCTCGTAGGGCTAAACAAAAAAGTTTGAACCGCAGATTATAGTAGATCTAGTGATTTATTAGATAGGAGATTTGAATGATGTTGAGAAGGTAGATATTCAGGCCGGCTTTATTAATTCTCTCAGGCTTACAGCCTGGATAACCCGAACATCCGTGTTTCTTATTCCCGGGGTTTCACCCCGGGCTATGTTCTGTCAGCCTTTCAGGCTGTCTCCTATAATAAAAGTTAATATTATTTTAGCATCAAATAACGATTATCATTTATGGCATCTGACCGATTTCTCTAATAGGTTGGAAAATACAGCTCGAAATTACCGGAAGATTTTATACGTTTACTGAAAGAAATGTAACTAACACACCCGTTGAACCAAGGAAAGATAAGACTAGCACCATGATTATTTCTATTTTCAAATAAATAAAAGGGTAAGTCCAAAGGTCATTGAGATGATTCCCTTACATACACTTCTAAACGACTTACATACACATCTAAACGACTTACATACACGTCTAAACGACTTACATACGCGTCTAAACGACTTACATACACGTCTAAACGACTTACATACACGTCTAAACGACTTACATACGCGTCAAAATGAAAAACATCTTTTTATGCAGAGAAAATTGGAGCCACACAAAAAGATGTTTTCAAACAGAATTTGCAGTTCCGTAATATTACATACTTATTTTAATCAATCCTTTTTTAATCTTGGTGAATAGGGCAGTGCAGGAACAAGAAAATCCCGGAACGTGAACGGAAGGCACAACATATTCACCTTCTTTGATTTCTATTGCCATTGTTGGCAATATAGCAAGTCCATCCTGCGTGTAGTCATATATCTTTTGTTTGGTATAACTACCATCTTTATTGATCTCTGCTGCAATGAGGCATGTTTTTGAAAGCCTTCCCATAGGTTCAGTTTCATCCAGACTACGGGCATTGTTGTATAGGTTAATCGGATTGTCGTTGTATAAAACAAAAAGCCTGTCGCCTTTCTCAAATAGAAGGAAGGAATTAAAAATGCCGCCATCGTTCACGGTATGTTGCCTTTTAGGAATATCGATGAGGGAAAGCACAGAACCATCCGTAGCTATATTTATAACAAAAATATTGTTTCTTACATAATGATAGGTTGTTGTCGTATATGTTCCCGATGAGGTAGTATGAGTGGTAGTTACGACATAATCGTTCTGGTATTCAGCCACCAGCGTCGACGATCCATCCGCTCTGTTAAGAAGTTCTACAATCTCAAAACTCTTTGAAAAACCCTGGTTTTCTTTTGCTTTACGCTTATTGATAAGTGCCGAAACCATTTTTTTATCGATTTCTTTAAAGCTTTTTACTTCAATCTCTCTCGATTTTATATCTAAACGCAGATAGAAAAAACCATCGATATCTTTACCTGTATATTCTGTTTCTTTCAGGTTTGAATAAAAACCTGTACAAACAATCTTGTTTCTTTTATTGTCAATTCGAATTGCAATATCCTCAACATTTTTCGATGGAATATTTAATTTGTATTCTGCCATTTCTGTTGAAGAGTTTAAAATCGAAAGAATTGAGAAATAATATGGAGCTTGCCCCCTTTCCCTTTCACTTTTTTCAAGATCGACACATGTCAGGAGAAAAACATCCCCATCATTTCCCAGATAATAATCGCTAATTGATACATTTTTGTCGCGATAGGGAAGAGTAGTACCAAAATTCTTCAGGTTATTCAGCTGCGCATCATATATTTTAAAATTAAATTTTTCGTCTTGTTTCTTATCGTATGGCGGATTGCTAACAACAACAAATTTTGAGCTGTCTTCCGAAGTTTCAATCAGAAAAGAACCACTGTTAGAACGTTTCTCCGAACTGATTTTATCGATGAGTATTAATTCACCGTCAAAGCTGCCATCGTTCATTATTTTCTGGGCATAAAGCTGTCTTTCGTTCTGCGACTTGTCATATGTTTCAAACAAAATAATAATGGCATTTTTAAGAAACATGGTTCGTACATAGTCAAAGTCATCGACAATGCAATCAGTAACTCCTCTTCCGCAACTCGACTTAATAAAGTTCTTTGATGAAATCAGGGTCATACTTCCGGCATTATAAACATTCATTACATATCCCGATTTACCTTCCCGGTTAATGATAAAAAACCGGTCTCCCGATGAACCACCATCTACAATAGTGGAAAACCTGGAATAGGGCAATATATCTCCTACCTGAATATTGAAATTTTGAGCTGATAAAACAAT
>JAHEEB010000098.1 GCA_024640925.1 Bacteroidota bacterium
TTTTGCAGAAATGTTATAATATACTTTAATTACAATTTGCAAAGTAAAGTATTCGATTTATTTCATCGGAACCTTTATGATAGTGGGGCTCTGATACTTGGCATGCACGAAACAATTTTAGGATCTTACTCAGTTAAATTTCAGAAAAAAGGACATGTATACTATAAAAATTAAAAATGGCTTCCAGGATTAAACATATTACATCAAGGTTTTGGATTCATATAATTGTATCAACACTTTTGTTAATACTTTTATTGGTTTTTGCATTAAGTGCTTCTTATTTTAAAAAAGAAGTCATTAGAATTGCAGAGGTAAATGATAATATAACCTCTAAACTTGAGATTCTGCAATATAATTATGAAAAATCATTATTGCTTCAGAAGAGCGATCCTGCCTTCGTGTCAACAACTTGTGATAAAATAATACTCGAACAAAAACAACTAATTAAAAGCATCACAGATACAATTGAGAAGATTTCTAACCTTCCTTACATAAAATTTTCTGTTGAAAAAAGCAGTCTGGATACTCTTTATCTCTTTTTTGATAATTACTCTATTGCTTTTGAAAAAACACTTCTTTCACTTAAAGAAATGGGCAACTATAATCAGGGTCTTGCTGTTTCAATTATTGCCCCTTCTAATCAATTGTCCGATGTTTTATTCAGAAATACTCTGCTGTCACAAAAATCTTCTGAATTAAAACAGAAAACCAACTCTTTCCTTCTATCATTAAATGCTGAATCACTGGTTGTATTGGAACAATTTTGCCAAGATTTAAAAGATCAAATCATATTGGAAGGAATTGATCCGAGCCAATTTGATGCTCCAATTTATGATTTACAAAAGAGTCTTTCAGATATTAAAGAAGTTGAAACCCGTTTGTTTGATCCTGCAACCAACAAAGGTCAGCTTTTTGATCTCAATTTTTTTTATAACCAGACAAATCATTCTTATAAACGACTTAGCTTTATTATAAACAAAAACATAAAAAATGTTCTTTTTTACTGGAATTTTTGGCTTATATTTTTTGCAATAATACTTATAGCTGTTAATTTTAGCTTATTATTCCGATTTTCTCGTAAATTAGCCCGCCAACTTAAATCCCTTTTAAATTCAACTATTCAATTATCGAAGGGGTCGCTTGAGGTAGAATTTTCAACTAATGCGGCCTATGAATTTAATGAATTGAACCTGCACCTTTCTACTTTCAAAACACATCTTACCGAAAAGAAAAATTTTGTTGATAAACTTTTATCAAAGGAGTTTGATCGGGAAATTGAGTTGCTGAGTGATAAAGATGAGCTCGGGGCAAAGCTTATAGCATTGAAAGAACAAATGCTTTCAGCAAAGAAAGAGCAGGAAATCCATAATAAAGAGACTGAAAGTAACAGGTATATAAACGAAGGATTGGCAAAATTTGCTGATATCATGAGGCAGAACAACAACAATACCGTTGCTCTTGGCGATAGTTTAATAAGGGCGCTTGTAAAACATATTGAAGTTCAACAAGGAAGCATTTTCCTTACAGATGAAGAAAATGAAAACAGGCTGAACTTAATTTCTGCCTTTGCCTTTGATAGAAAGAAATACTTAACAAAAACCATACAAAAAGGAGAAGGTTTAGTTGGTACATGCGCTGTGGAAAAAAACACTATCAACCTTATTGAAGTACCTGAAGAATATATCTCGATTAAATCGGGATTAGGTGATACTCCTCCCAGAAACATTCTCATTGTTCCGGTTATGCATGAATTAACACTTGTTGGTGTTGTTGAACTGGCTTCACTAAAAATTCTTAACAATTATGAAATAGAACTTACAGAACAAATATGTGCGAGCCTGGCTTCTACAATTATTACTGTTAGAAACAATACTAAAACAGCCCAGCTACTTGAAAAGTCGCAACAACAGGCTGCTGAAATGGCCGAACAAGAAGAAGAAATGCGACAAAACATGGAGGAATTAAAAGCTACACAAGAAGAATCGGCGCGTAGGGAAGAAGAATTGATTGGAATTATTGAAGCCATAGGAACCAGTTTCTTTGTAATCGAATACAATACAGATGGAACAATTAGTCATATTAACGAACGATTAGGCAGGTTTCTAAATCAACCTGTTGATTCTATTATAAACCGTAAACACCAGGAAGTATTTTCAACTAAATCTGTAATTAATTCCGATTTATTTTCGGATTTGTATAAAAACCGAAAATCTATAAATATAACTGAAACTTTATACTGGGGGAACAGAGAATATTTATATAAGCATTCCATTTCTCCTGTACTTAATAAATATAGTGAAGTATTGAAGATTATTAATTTACTGACTATTGAAGAGAAAAAACCAAACAACTAAACAATTTTTTTCATGGTAGAATTAGGCATTGTAGATATTAGAGAAATTGTTCGGATCATAAAAAAATCATACGATTATGATTTTTCGAACTTTGCTTTAACATCTTTCAAATATAGCCTCGAGAAAGTTATGGCTGTCAACGGGCTTATTAATGCCGAAAATCTTTTCCGCAAACTTAGTGATGCTCCGGATTTCTTCGATTCATTTCTGCACGACTTGTTCATTCCATCGACAGAAATGTTCCGCGATCCTTCTTTATGGCGCTGGCTTCGGGAGGAACATTTTTATAACATGCCTGAACGACACCTCGATAATTACAAGATATGGATACCTCAGTGCATATCGGGTGCAGAACTGTATAGCCTTTGTATCTTACTTAAAGAAATTGATTTAATTGATAAGGTAAAAATATTTGCGTCGGTTTATAGCAACAAAAGCCTGGAATTTATTAAATCGGGTAGATATCCATTAAAGAAACTCGAAGTTTCCAAAGAAAACTATGTTCGTTTCCAGGGATCTAATACTCTGGAAACCTATTATACTTTATCAAACAATGAGGCAATCAGAGATACTTCGTTAATAAAATCTGTGGAATTTATTAAAGATGACATTAACTTTAGCAAAGCACCCCAGAATTTAAAACTTATACTTTTCAGAAATGTCATGATTTATTATAATCCAACCTTACAAAATCTGATACTCGATAAAATGAACAAAAGTTTGTCTGCGGCAGGCAACCTGATTATAGGAATAAAAGAAACCTTAAAGCCATCAAATGCTTTAAGCACCTCATTTGAATTAATCAATAATAACGAAAGTATTTATAAAAGAAAGATTTGAACATAGATGTAACGAAATATAAGGCGCTGATTATTGGCGGTTCTGCCGGGAGTTTCCAGGTTGTTACAAAGATATTGAGTTCTTTGTCCGATAAATTTCCAATACCGGTACTTTTATGTCTTCACCGATTAAAACATGTGCGATCAGGGTTCGTAGAAGCACTCTCTTTAAAATCAAACATACCTATTGAAGAACCCAATGATAAAGATCAGTTAAAACCCGGAAGGGCTTACCTTGCTCCTGCCAATTATCATATGTTTATAGAACTGGCTAATCGCATCGCTCTTTCAACAGACGATCCAGTCAATCATTCAAGGCCTTCGATTGATCTATCGTTTACTACTGCAGCCAATGCTTACCGAGATAAACTTATTGCCATCATTTTGTCTGGAGCTAATCGCGATGGTGCCTTAGGATTGAAAGTAGTTTCTGAAAGAGGTGGAATTACTATTGTCCAGGATCCTAAGGAATGTGAAGTGAAAACAATGACGGAATCCGCCATGCAACTTACCAAGGTTGATTATGTTTATTCAACTGAAGAAATTATAAGGTTTTTATCAAAACTAAATTATACTTGATGCAAACGATCAAATATAAAAAATATATTATCATGTCGTTCGTGGTGGCTTGCCTCCTTCTTATTATGCAAGCTATAGTATTTTGGAATGTCATTGCAAACAATAAAAAATCACCGGGAATCTGGCCTTTTCTGCTTCTGATTATTGCCTTGTTGGCTCTTGGTTATATGTTTTCTGTTTTTTTAAAAACAACTAACTCCGAACAAATTGAAGCTGCAATTAATAATAAAGTAGCTGAAGAGAGAGCAAAAATTCTTAAAGATTTAGAAAAGAACGATAATCTGGTACAAGAAGATGATCAAGAAATATACATAGAAAATACAGCAAAAGAACTCATTCCAAAAGGAAACTTTAAAAATCTCCCATCACTTATTGAGAAATTCCTCAATAATATTGCAAATACATTTGAAATTGTTCAGGGTATAGTCTATATTAAGGAAAAAGGAAATAATGAATTTATCTTTTCATCAGGCTATGCATTAACCAGCGACAAAAAACCCGATAGTTTCAAACCTGGGGAAACTTTACCAGGCCAGGTTGCTATAAGTAATGCTATAACGTATATTAATGATATCCCGGAAAATTACTTTTTTATTTTTTCCGGATTAGGACAATCCAAACCCAAACAACTAACATTTATTCCACTTCTACTCGATAATGAAGTATTTGGTATTATAGAAATTGCTACATTTAAACCTATAGAAGGAAACAACAGGAAAATACTTGAAAAAACAATACAAAATATATCAACCAAAATGTCTCAAACCATTAAGTCATAAGACTTTATGAGTAAAATAAAAGAACTATATAATAAATTCATTCTAAGCCAGCAAAATATTCCTCTTCTGGCATTAATAATCAGTATTTTAGTTATTATACTGGCATGGATAACACAATTTCTGGTTAGTCATTTACCATTTACAATTGACAATTTCGTTAAAATTCATCAGACTAATCATGTTCTGTTCCTTATCGACTTTTTCCCCTTTGTCTCTTATCTTTTGCTCTTTATTATAGAACAAAAAAGAAAGGACGAAAAAAACAAGTTTAACAAAGAGATTGAAAAACGCGAACAGACCCTAAATGCAATGGCCGATTTTGCCAAACAGATAGGTGAAGGAAATTTTAAATCGAGGCTTGACATTGATACCCATAATAATATACTGGCTCATTCACTGTTTTTGATGCGCGAAAACCTTGCTTCGAATCATAAGAAAGAAACCGAACAAAGTTGGATAGCTGAAGGCAAGGAAATTATTTCTGACATACTTCGAATGCATAATAAAATCGAAGAATTGTCAATCAAAGTCATTCAGGAACTTGTTAAGTATGTTAGTGCGGTTCAAGGTGCTTTATATATTTACGAAGAAGATAAAAAAATACTCAGGAATATTGCTACTTATGCTTATAACCGCAGGAAATATATTAACCAGGAATTCAAATTGGGACATGGATTAATTGGTGAATGCGGATTTGAGAAAGAATATATTTACCGGACCGAAATACCAGATGACTATGCCACAATAACCTCCGGGATTTTAGGAGAACAAAAACCCCAGAGCATATTGCTTGTACCATTAATATCCGATGAGAAACTCCAGGGCGTTATTGAATTTGCAAGCCTTAATAAAGAAATCCCTGAGTTAACTGTTCGATTTTTAATTGAGCTTGGCGAAGTTATTGCCCGCACCTTATTTAACCTGCGAATTAATCAAAAAACTGAGCAACTGTTACAAGAAGCTCAAATAATGACTCGCGAGTTACAGGAAAACGAAGAGCAACTGCGGCAAAATGCCGAAGAAATGCGTGCCACTCAGGAAGAACTCCAAAAATCGAACGAACAACTTGCTACAAACATTCTAAAAGTTGAAAACGCACAAAAGAGGCTACACTCCTTACTTGAAAATGCTTCTGAAATTATCTCCATTTATAATAAAGATTTCGAATTAACTTACGAGAGTCCTTCTGTAGGAAACATTCTTGGCTATTCAACTGACGAGATGATGAGTGGTAAAGATATGGACAGGCTTACACGAAAAGGTGAAACTGCCTATCGTGATATGTTTAAACAACTGATGGAAAATCCGAAAAAGCCTGTAACTATCCAGTATACTTACATGAAGAAAAATGGCCAGAAGATTTTCCTTGAGACTACTGGCCGAAACCTGCTTCACGATTCTGCCATCCAGGGTATTATTCTCAATTCCACCGATATTACTGAGCGCAAGCGAGCAGAAAAAGAAGAGCGCATGCGAAGTAAAATGCAGGCTTTATCTGAGAATTCGCTTGATCTGATAATGCGTCTGAGTACTGTGGGACAATTCTTTTATGCCAATCCTATAACCAAACAATACTTAGGCCTTGATGTAAAAGATCTGTTAAATAGAACATTAAATGAGGTTGAATTTTCTGATATCTTGTTTAATTATTTCCGCGAAACAATTGAGCAGGTAAAAGCAAATCCTGTAAAAGCAAACGCTGAAATTACAATCCCAACCAAAATCAATGATGTCAGAGAAGACAGGATTATGAGCTTTGTTGCCATTCCAGAGTTCAACGAAAACGAACTGGAAACAATATTATTTGTTGGGCACGACATTACTGAAGCCAAACGTATAGAACTCGAAATACAGGATAAAAATCGGAAAATTGAAGATTCCATTAACTATGCACAGCGTATTCAAACCTCCATATTGCCCGATAACAGAATTATTCGCGAGTATCTTCCAAAATCTTTTATATTCTATCGCCCGCGTGATGTAGTAAGCGGAGACTTTCCATGGTTCTTCCAAAAAGGCGATATTACTTATATAGCAGTGGTAGACTGTACCGGACATGGTGTACCCGGTGCCCTGCTTTCATTTATCGGTTATTTCCTCTTGAACAATATTGTTGACCACGACAAGGAGCATTCCGCTGCAAGCATAATCGACGATTTGCACCATAGGGTCAGAAAAACCCTTAAACAGGATTATATGGATGCTGAAGCCCGGGATGGTATGGACATTGCTTTCTGCCGTATAGATTCGCAAAAGAAAGAACTTCAATTTAGTGGAGCCCATAGAGCTCTTTATATGTTAAGAAGTGGTGAACTTGAAGAATTCAAAGGCGATCGAAAGGCAATTGGTGGTATACCTCAGAAGAATAAAGAGGAAAAAGAATTTACTAACCATGTTATTAATTATAGCTCAGGTGATAAAATATTCTTCTTTTCCGATGGCTTACCTGATCAACTTGGCGGACCAGAATTAAAAAAATATTCTCCAAGGCGTATCCGGGAAAACATTGTTGAAAATAAAAATTTATCGATGGAAGAATTCAACACTTTTTTTGCAAAAGATTTTGAAGATTATCAAGGCGATAATAAACAAATTGATGATGTATTGCTTATAGGTATAGAATTAAATTGATTGATATTAAAACGGTTAACTATGGATAACAAGAAAGATGTAAAAGGCTTCCTGGAATTTGTTTACGAGTTTTACAAATCGATGAAAGCCCATGAGATTACCCTGGTGTATGAAGGAGAAATAACTCATCAGATCACTAAGGCGTTTACTTCACTTACCGAGTCGAACATGGCTAAAGATGATGAACCTGGCACTGTTCAACGTAAAGTATTTCATGTTATGGTAGAATGTTTACAGAATATCAGCAAACATGCCGATGACTTTACTTCAAGTGATTTCATGTTTTCTGGGAGAGGAATATTTCTTGTTAGTAAAGGCGATAATGAATACAGTGTTACTACCGGTAATGCTGTCGACAATGACCGTATTGAAGAACTTACTAACATGCTTGAGAGTATTAACAGAATGAATAAAGATGAACTCAAGGATCTATACAAAAAACAGATGAAAGAAGGCCGCCTGTCGGAAAAAGGGGGTGCTGGTTTAGGTTTTATTGATATCAAACGTAAAACCGGCAGAGATTTGGAATATCACTTTTTACCCATTTCTGATGATACTTCATTCTTTTTATTAACTTCGACTATTGGAAGAGATGAGTAATTTTAATTATTTTTATTTCATATTCATTTCAAAAAATTCTATAAAAGCTCTGCTATGGAAACAATAAAAATACAAGGCACGGAAGATACCCCAAAAGTAATACTTGATAAAGAAAAAGAAGCTATGGAAATATCAGGGCGTTCGCTTCCGGAGGATGTAGCTTCGTTTTACGATCCTATTCTGACTTGGCTTGACGAATATGCTCAATCTCCTAACAAAAAGACTATCTTTAATTTTAAGCTTACTTATTTCAATACAGCTTCATCAAAACTTTTGCTCGATATATTAATGAAGCTTGAAGAAATACATGAAGCCGGGCACGATGTGTTAATCAAATGGCATTATCCCGAAGATGATGAAGATATGGAAGAAGCCGGAGAAGAATATGCTGATATTGTAGATGTACCATTTGAACAAGTTCCTTATTCGCTGTAATTATTTAGCTGATAAGTATTAACAAAGTAGCCTATGAGTGAAGAGATACTAAAGGCATTAATGCAGCTGTTTGCTATAATTGCCAAACAGGATGAAGGTGTAGAAAAAACTCAGGTTGAGTATGTAAAAAACTTTCTACAAACTCAAATTACTGCCGATAAAGTAACTGAATATTTCGCTCTTTTTGAACAGCATGCTGCGTCACGCGATGATCAATCAAAAGGGAGACTGACTTCTGTTAAAGATTCCGTGCGCATCCTTGGACTTTGTAAAAAAATCAACAAAACCCTTACTCAAAAACAAAAAGTTGTTGCTCTTGTTCGGCTTTTTGAAATTGTTAACGCTGACCGGAAATTTTCCGATCAACGTATGGCTATTATCAATACTGTCGCCGAAGTTTTTAATATTTCTCAAGAAGAATTTAAGAGTATTGAATTGTTTGTTGTTCAAAACGAACCACAAGATTTGGATGACAGCAATATACTTATTATCAACGATAGAAACGAAAGGTATTCAAATGCTAAAAAAATTCTTACCAAACATCTGGATACCAATATTTATATTCTAAGAGTAAAAAGTGTAGATCTTTACTTTCTTAAATATACCGGCAATCAGGACTTGTTTCTGAATGGATTACCTATAAACAGTACACGCATTTATCTTTTTGCCAATGGTAGTACCGTAAAGTTGCCAAAAGGTGCACCCATATATTACAGTGATGTAGTATCGCACTTTTTAGCTGACATTACATCAAGTCATGTTTCTTTTGTAGTTAGGGATGTTAGCTTCCAGTTCCCAAATGGCAATCTGGGTCTTAGGAATGTTGCCTTTTCAGAAGGACATGGCAGGTTAATTGGAATTATGGGTGCCAGTGGTGCCGGAAAAACCACACTTCTGAATGTATTATCAGGAATTGATCCCCCATCTTCAGGTGAAGTACTTATTAATAATATTAATCTTCACACCGAGAAAAATAAGCTGGAGGGAGTTATTGGACTTATTCCACAGGACGATTTATTAATAGAAGAATTAACAGTCTTCGAAAATCTATACTTTAACGCCAAACTTTGTTTTAAAGACAAAAAAGAAAGCGAGATTACAGAAATGGTTCACAGGGTTTTACAAAGCCTTGGCCTTTTCGATCGGAAAGATTTGAAAGTTGGTTCCCCCTTGAACAAAACCATTAGTGGCGGACAACGAAAAAGACTTAATATTGCATTGGAACTTATCCGGGAACCCTCTATCCTTTTTGTTGACGAACCTACATCAGGCCTTTCTTCTCGTGACTCTGAAAATGTTATGGACCTTTTAAGG
>JAHEEB010000685.1 GCA_024640925.1 Bacteroidota bacterium
TGAATTAAAGTCAATGACAAAAAAAGAAAGATATCGTTTTTTCTTAGAGTTTTTCAGTAAAACAATGCCCATTGCAGATACCGAGCTAACCTATTCCGATCCGTATGAATTGATTGTATCTGTAATACTCTCTGCCCAGTGCACGGATAAACGCGTAAACATAATAACGCCGGCACTTTTCAAGGCATTCCCGACAGTATATGATATGGCTAAAGCAACACCAGAAGCTATATTCGAATACATTAAGAGTTGCTCGTACCCGAATAATAAAGCAAAACATCTTGCTGGTATGGCGCAGATGCTTGTGCAGGAATTTAACGGAATTGTTCCTTCCGATAGAGAATTGCTTCAGAAATTACCTGGAGTGGGAAGAAAAACAGCGAATGTTGTGGGGGCAGTAATATTCAACCTGCCTACAATTGCTGTTGATACACATGTGTATAGAGTAGCTGCCCGAATTGGATTAGTAGTTAACGCAAAAACTCCTTTGCAAACGGAAACACAACTAGAAGAAAATATTCCTGCTGATTTAAGACCTGTAGCCCACCATTGGCTTATATTACATGGTAGATATATTTGTAATGCACGAAAACCAAAATGTAACGAATGTGGATTAAAACCCGTATGTAAGTTTTATAATCAACAAAAAAAACATAAAACTGTTGATTAATCAGTTTCATATGATTTTTGATTCATATTTTTTTTGCATTATTTTGTCACGACAAATGAAATATCAAATGCGATCGATATTAAGAACAGTAATGATAATAATACTGTTTGCTTTGCAAACCAGTTTTTCGTTTGAGCGCTTTGATTTTCGTCACGGCATGAATAACAATGTATGTAAGGCATTTAAGAATGATGTGCTGGTATATTTTGTTTTTGTCGATTCAAAAGAAACCCTTCCCTGGACCGAATTTGATATACAAACTACTCTTGATTCTATGAACGTTGCTATAAACTGGTTGAGGCAACAAGCCATGAACAGGGGGATCGAATTGAATATAAGAACCGATTATTATATAGGTACTGAATATACAACCATCAGAAAAAATTTACCTGCCGGAACAGTTGGTGGTACAATATCTCAATCGGGTTTTAACAAAGGTGTTGAAGAAATCAATAAGTGGGCTGATGGAATAGCTGCCCGTATTGGAAAAGATGTACCTGTTACTACAAAAGACGGAATACCTGAAGTTAAAAGTCCAAACAATAAAGAAAGATTAATTGCACACTTACGCGATGATAACAAAGTTGAAAGTGTTGCACTTCTATTCATGGTAAACAACTATTTCCGAAACGATATTTCGCTTACTGTAAACCATTTAAACTCAAAAGATATTGAGTTCTCTATTGTCAGTTACAAATATCCTTCGATTATAGCCCAAAATATATTAACCTTATTCGGAGCATCGGACTTATACAAAACCTTATACAGAAGAAATGATAAAAAAATTAAACTAGCTTCGGAATATTTTCCGAAAGATATTATGCAGGATGTTTATGGAGTAAACATAAATAATCTTGAAATTGGCGAAATGACTCAATATTTAATAGGCTGGTCAGACAACATTGATCCAAAATATCAGGAGTTATTAACAGATAAAGTCATTGGCTTTTAATACTTCTTAACAATTACTTGCATAAAGCAAATTTTGTAAATCAAAAAAAAATATTAATTTTACTACAATCATAAAAATAATTAATAAAGTCCCAACCCAAAAACATAAGTAATGCAACAAAAGAACTTCGTATCCCTCTGTAATAAAATACTTGTCGCATTTCTGCTGGCAATTAGCATTACAGCGTGTAAATCAGGGAATAAGACCAACAAAGACGAGACCATCCAGGATTTCGTAGCTGAAGATGAGATTTTCAATGATATTGATAAAGCGAAGAAAATCTTCTATTCATTGCCTTCTCCTCTTGAAACAGCTATGATTATTAAATCAGCTGGTGCAGAGTATGATCAGGAACTTTTGAACTCGCTTGATAACACGGAAAAATATCTTAACAACCGGTCGATGGCCTTAAACCTTGGTATTTATACAACAGATTTAAGTTTTGCAAGTTTATTCGATCAGACACAAACTTCCATTAATTATATGGAAGCATCAAAAAAGATGGCTGAAGGATTAGATATTACCGATGCCATTGACGAAGAAACCATGAATCGTCTGAAAGATAATTTAAATAACAGGGAAGTTGTGATGGATATAATATCTGAAACTTTCTTAAACTCAAGTGCATATCTTAAAGAAAACGAACGACAGGATGTTGCTTCAATCGTATTGGTTGGTGGCTGGGTAGAAGGTTTAT
Source organism: Bacteroidota bacterium (assembly GCA_024640925.1). GTDB lineage: Bacteria > Bacteroidota > Bacteroidia > Bacteroidales > UBA10428 > UBA10428. The sequence continues at coordinate 2,320 of JAHEEB010000685.1, forward strand.
ATATTGCAACAGAATTGGTTGGAGACAAATCGATTAAAGATAATAAACTAGCAGACAGGATACTTGAACAGAAACTATCCTTCAATATTGTTCAAAGGTTGTTGGATGATAATAAATCCAAAGCTGACGGTAAACCAAATGTCGATATTGTTAATCTTATCAATGAAATGAATGAGCTTAAAACAGCTTTTGATAAGGTTACTGTAACAACTACCGAACCTTCCGTTGTAGAAAATAAAGAAACCGGTGTTTCAGATATAAAATCAAAGACTACGGTAAGCGTAAGCCCGGAAGATTTTAAAATGCTTCAGGCATCCATTAGAAAATTAAGAACCAGCTTTATTCAATAAATAAAAATATCATGAGAAAAGTATACTTATTCTTCCTGATAGTTCTCATAGCAGCGTTCACAGCCAATCAAGGCTACTCGCAATGCAAAGGTTTTGCAAAAAAGATTTGTAAACTTGAACTTATACCATATATCCACGATGGTAATTATCATGCTGCCATTTTAACTGAAGGGGAAGAAGCTGAGCTTTATAAAACATTTTACGGAGGTCAGGAATATCGGATCGCTATATGCGGAAGTGATGCCCTAAGTGATATTCAGTTTCAAATCATCGACTCGTATAAAAATGTGCTTTATGATAATACTCAGCACAATAAAACAAGAGTCTGGGATTTTAAACTGGAAGCTTCACAACAGTTAAAAATTGCTGTAAAAGTACCTGCGAGTACTCAGGAAACAGAATACCCAGCCAGCGGGTGTGTTGCTATAATGTTTGGTGTTAAGCAAACTACACCCTGAAAAACATTGAATTATTCTAATTCCAGAAAACCTGTACCATTCAAAGTACAGGTTTTTTTGGCATAAGTATTGTATATAATAAAAACTATAACCTATTTTTTATTATTTCGTTTATACTTAAACAACATTGAAATTTTATAATTATGAAAAAAATATTTCTTCCATTATTTGTAGTCGCCCTATTATTAACTGGGTGCGAAGACTGGTTGGGCACTGGAACTGATACAGAACTGAGCGATGAAGACATTGTTGAAGGATTAAAAACAGCACTCGCCGTTGGAACGGATTCGTCATCTACCACTTTATCTTTAGAAGATGGCTATTATGGAAATTCCCTTGTTAAAATTCCTCTTCCCGATGAAGCACTGAAGGTACAGAATCAAATTGACGCTATTTTATCTCTGGCCCCCTCTTTAAGTT
>JAHEEB010000099.1 GCA_024640925.1 Bacteroidota bacterium
TAAACGTCGTGCTGAATTCTGGTTTACTATTATTGCCCTTCATAAAATCGGAGCTGTGATAATACCGGCCACACATCTGTTGACAAAAAAAGATATCGTTTATCGTAACAATGCTGCCGACATTAAGGTCATTGTTTGCGATGGCGATGAACAAATCATTAAAAACATTAACGAAGCCAGACCCGAATCGCCATCCATACAAAAATTAATTTCCATTGGACCTTGCATTCCCGATGGTTGGGAAGATTTTCATAAAGGCATTAAAAACGCTGACCCTTATAAACGCTCGGTGGAGCAAACTAAAAATAGCGATCCACTCATTGTAAGCTTTACATCGGGCACTACCGGTGATCCTAAAATGGTAATGCTTGACTGTGTCTATCCTTTGGGACATTTAATTACTGCCAAATACTGGCATAATTTGAATGAAAACAGTATTCACTTAACCATTGCCGATACTGGCTGGCTTAAGGCTGTCTGGGGCAAATTGTATGGTCAATGGATTGTTGGCGCTACGGTTTTCGTTTATGATCACGATAAATTTACGCCGGCAGATATGCTGACCATTCTATCGAAGCATAAAGTTACTTCGCTTTGTGCGCCTCCCACCATTTTCCGCTTTCTAATACGGGAAGACTTAACTAAATACGACTTATCGAGCCTCGAATGGTGCACCATTGCCGGAGAGGCTTTAAATCCTACTGTTTACGAACAGTTCTTTAAGCTTACCGGTATTAAAATGCGGGAAGGCTATGGCCAAAGCGAAACTACTGTAATTGTAATTACCACACCATGGATAGAACCTAAGCCGGGTTCTATGGGCTTACCAAACCCACATTACGATGTGGATATACTTACCCCGGAAGGCCGATCGGCAGAAGCAGGAGAACAAGGCCAGATTGTAATACGATACGGTAAAAAATACCCTGTTGGTCTGTTCAAAGGCTACCATAGGAACCAGAAACTCACCGACGATGCCATGATAGACGGAATATACTACACCGGCGACCTGGCCTGGAAAGATGAAGACGGCTATTACTGGTTTGTTGGACGCACCGACGATGTTATAAAAAGTTCCGGTTACCGTATTGGCCCTTTCGAAGTTGAAAGTGCTTTAATGACGCATCCTGCCGTAGTGGAATGTGCTATCACAGGCGTTCCGGATGAAATTCGCGGACAAATTGTAAAAGCTACAGTTGTACTGTCGAAAGACTATAAAGATAAAGCAAGTGAAGCCCTGGTTAAAGAAATACAGGAACATGTAAAGCAAGTAACAGCGCCTTATAAGTATCCACGCATCATCGAATTTGTCAATGAACTTCCTAAAACCATAAGTGGAAAAATACGCCGGGTGGAAATTCGTCAACGCGACAATAAATAAACCTGGGGTTTTTCGAAAACATAAAAGTATACCCAAATAGGTTATTAGAAAAAATCTAACGACATAAACAAAAGCCTGAAATGTTCTTTTAACACTTCAGGCTTTTATATATAAGATTAAATTTCGGATTAATCCTGTTCTCTCAACCGTTCAATAATGCCGGCAGAAATCCAGTATATCTTAGAAGGTTCTTTGGTTTTAAAATTTGTTCTGCGGGTAAAAAACATGTATTTATTATCGGGAGATAAGGTAGGTGCAAATTCCCAGGCTTTTGTATTGATTGTCCTCCCCATATTTTTTGGTGAAGTCCATGTGTTGTTTCCTTTGTTAAAACAAATATACAAATCTTGCTCCTGAGAACCGCCATCTCTTAAAAACATGTCGGCCACACTAATTTCATATGGTCTGTTCGATGCAAAAATCAAAAAGCTTTCATCTGGCGAAATGTAAGGATCGGTTTCATTGTATTCCGTATTTATCGTGGAAGGAAGTTTCTCTACTCTATAAATTTCTTCCTCCGATGATGGTATTGCACGATATAAATCAGCGTTTGAATGTGTGCTGTTTCTCTCAGAGGCAAAGTAAATTGTTCCTTTATCAGATAGAGTAGGATGCCACTCGCACATAATTGAATTCACCGGATCGAGGATTGGTTTCGATTCGCTCCAGCCTTTCCCCTTTTTCTTAGCCACATAAATATCGGCATGCCATGCATTTCCTGTCTGTAACAGAGATGACACATAAATTCTTTTTCCTGATTTATCAAAGGACTGACCGCTTTGGTAATCACTTGTTGTTATTGCCAATGTATCTTGTTGTTTTGGATCCAACACATTCACCCTTACAACAGTGGAAAATCTCCATTCAGAATCAGTATATGAATAATAGAATTCCCTGCCATCAGGAGAAAAAGAACAAGCTTGTTCATACCTGTTATCCTTTGAAACAATGTCCTTTGCAAATACTTTTGCTACAGTGTCGGGGAAATTACTATCCAATAGTTTATATGAGTCTTTTATTGCTTTTTTACATGATAGAGAGCAGGAAAGAATAAATAGCAGGATTAATAAACGGCAAATAATTTTCTTCATATCCAACAGTTTTTACATTCAATAAATAATATTCTATAAATAAAAATAAGCATAGTAGAATAATAAAAAAATAGGCAAATGGTATTGACACACATTTGCCTATAGCTTAATCAACTAAAGAAAGCCACAGTTAATTTTTTACAAATTTAAGAGTGGCTGCTTCGTTATTATTTTCAATAAATATGCTGTACATACCGCTTGTCAATCCTGAGACATCAATAGTTTCAGCGCTTAATATCCCTTGTTTAACCAGTGCACCACTAACAGAATATATTTTATACGAACAATTTGTTGTTGCTCCCTGAACTGTAAGGTTTGCATTAACAACTGTTGGATAGATACTTATACTTTGAGAAACTATTTTCTGACTCTCTTCTGAAGCAATTTCGGTATAGTCATCGGCTGTGCTCTTAAGAGTTCCTGCAACTGGCCAGCCATTTGTCCAGGTTACAGTGTTAATTGCAAGCTTTGGAGTTCCATTATCATTGCCATCATAGAAATGATATGTTAGTTTTCCACAACCATAACCATAGTGGCCAGGGCCAATATAACGACCAGTTGATTTCAGAAATACGGTTCCTCCTCCACTGGCGCAATTGTTGCCATTTTTATCGAGATAAGGACCAGTAAGAGATGTGGAACGACCAACATAAATTGTGTAAGTGCTTGAGGTACCAGCACAACAATCACCTCTGTTAAAGAATACATAGTAATATCCACCATTATAATCAATGTGTGCTGCTTCGCAATCGTTATTTGCTATAACATATCGTGTGGAATTATAGATTTTAGAAGTGGTAGGGTTAAGCCGCACCAATACAATTCCATTGAGGTGCGATCCGTAAGCCATCCATAATGTACCATCCTGAGCCCAGAAAACATCGGGGTCGATAGAACCATAGACTGTACTATTTGTAGAATATACCACTACACCCAAATCTGTCCATGTCGGAGAAGTCAATGATGGAGATGATGCTACACCAATACAACATGGCCTTGCTCCTAATGAACAGGAATAATACAGATAATACTTATTGTTCATCCACATTAATTCCGGTGCCCAATAGAATCCGGCAAATCCGGGAACATAAGTCTGTATCCAGCTATAGTTTGGAATTACATTGGATGCAGTTGAATAGCTTGAAAAAGAACTACTGGAAGATTGAATTTTATAAACACCCTGTCCAGTGCAGTAGACAAAGTATTTACCATTGTTTTCCCACATTTGGGAAGGATCATGAGCTCCAGGTTGTGCCTTAATTGTTGCAGTTACCATAAGAACACATGCTGTCAGCATAATACTTAAGTAAATTTTTGATTTCATAAAAGTTAATTTAATTGTTAGGTTATTTTCTGAAAAACAAGCAATTAGCCGTTCTTCATTTAGATGTTAAAAGTTAGCTCTTTCAAACAGCAAACAGGTGGACAATTGTTTTTTTTTGGAGGACAAATAGATAATTCTATAAAAATGCTTCTCTTCTGGTTATTCCAAATTTTCTTTATCTACCAATAAAGGTTGTTTAATCAATATTTTCCGGCTAATAATAAATATGAATTGAATGATACTTCATAATTAGATATATTTGTGCATTATTTTTTATAATATCATGGTAATGAGAGACGAAATCAAGCAAAAAGTAACTACCTATGTTTTAGACTCAACATTCGCTGAAAAAGAGAAAATAAAAGACGATACCCTTATTTTTCAGGAAGGATTTTTCGATTCTATGGGCTTTGTAATGTTATTGGGCTTTCTGGAAGAGGCTTTTGAGATAAGACCTGTTGACGCAGACCTGGTTGAAGAAAACTTTGAGTCAATTAATGCAATTACAAATTATGTAATAAATAAAAAAGCTGCCTGACCATGTGCGGCATAGCTGGAATACTAAATTATCAGGGGTGTATAGATGTTGATGTTGTAAACAGGATGCTTACCCGTATTCGTCATCGCGGTCCCGACGAAAGTGGTATCTATTGCAATAACGAAATAGTTATGGGCAATGTTCGTTTGAGCATCATCGATATTGCATCAGGTCAACAACCCTTGTCTGATCCTTCTGGCCGGTACTGGATTGTTTTTAATGGCGAGCTTTTTAATTATATCGAATTAAGAGAAGAACTTAGCAAAAAAGGGTATAGTTTCAGAACAAAAAGCGATACTGAAGTTGTTGTGCAATTGTTTGCCTGTTATGGACACAATGCCCTTTCGAAGATGAATGGTCAGTTTGTGTTTTCCATTTGGGACAAACAGACTAAAACACTATTCATTGCCAGGGACAGGATGGGTATTCGCCCGCTATTTTACCATTACAGGAATGGAGTTTTTACATTCGGGTCCGAGATTAAGGCTATTTTTGAAAACAATGCCATTTCAAGGGAATTGGATCGTTTCTCACTTAGCCAGATATATACTTTCTGGACAGCAATTACCCCTAACACAGTATATAAAGATATTTTCGAGCTATCGCCCGGACACTTTATGACAATTGACCACAAAGGAATTAAAACATCGAGATATTGGAGTTTATCTTTCAATAGAGAGAGAAAATTTTCGTCAATCGACGAAGCTGTCGAGGAATTCGATTCTCTTTTCACTGATGCTGTTAAAATTCGTTTGCGTGCAGATGTTGAAGTAGCAGCCTATCTCAGCGGTGGCATCGACTCAACTGTCACCACCGCATATATTAAACAGATTGAGCCAAGTGTTCTGCATACCTTCTCGATTGGTTTCCAGGAAAATGAGTTTGATGAAACCAAATATCAGCTTGAAGCTTCAAAATACCTGAATACCGATCATAAAGCAATTAGTTGCAATTCAAGAGAGATTGCCTGTGATTTTCCTAAAGTGATTTGGCATTCGGAATCTCCCATGATGCGCACAGCACCTGTGCCAATGTATCAGTTATCTCGACTGGTGAGGGCAAACAATATCAAGGTTGTAATCACTGGTGAAGGAGCCGACGAAATGCTTGCCGGTTATGACATATTCAAGGAAACCGAAATACGAAACTTCTGGGCCAGAAACCCCAAATCGAAATTCCGTCCATTGCTGCTTCGAAGGTTGTATCCTTATATTCCTCAGATTCAGAATGCAACTCCCCTGATGCTTAAGATGTTTTACGGATTTAAACTCGAAGATATTGGAAATCCATACTATTCACACCTTCTGCGCTGGAATAATGCTGCCCATATCCGCAAACATTTTCACCCTCAAATATCAAAGGAACTGAACGGGTATGATCCGGTATCGGAGGTTGAAAGGACACTACCTGCTGGCTTCAGTACCTGGGGATCGCTGGAAAAAGCTCAATGGTTGGAAACAACAATTTTTATGTCGGGCTATCTGCTTTCATCACAGGGCGACAGAGTGGCAATGGGAAATTCCGTAGAAGGAAGATATCCATTCCTCGATTACCGTGTCATTGAATTTTGCGCTTCTCTTCCTCCTGAGTTCAAACTTAGAGGATTAACAGAAAAATATTTATTGAAAAAGGTTGTAAAAGGAAAGATACCGGAAAATATAATCAAAAGAACCAAACAAGCATACAGAGCACCTATTTCAAGTACTTTTCTCAAACCCGATGCTCCTGATTATGTGGCTGAGATATTGAGTGAGAAGACAACCAGGGAAACAGGTATTTTCAATCCTGCAACTATCCTTCCGCTGTTGCAAAAGATGAGAAAATCACCCGTTACTTCAGAGGTAGAAAATATGATATTGACTATCATTGTTTCAACTCATCTTGTTCATGATCAATTTATTAATAAAAACTGCGAAACACTTACCCCTGAATTAATACTGAAATCAAAAATAATAAACGACAATTAAACAATCTGACCGGTTATGAACTCAAAAGATAAAAAACCTTTCTCAAAAGATATAATTCTCCTTGATAATGTTGAAGAAGCTGTAAATAGCATTGTCAATAAAATGCGTTCTGATACTTTTCAGCGATTGCATAGAATGGGCGGTGTAATTGGTATCAGTGGCGGTATTGACTCTGCTGTCTGTCTGGCCTTGGCAGCCAAAGCATATGGCCCAGGCAAATGCTTCAGCATTATGATGCCAGAACATGATTCCAGTCCTGAAAGTGAAACTTTAGCCAAAGAACTAGCTGACAAATTTGGTATTAAAGCGATAAAGGAGGATCTTACCGGTGCCCTTGCCGGGTTTAATTGTTATGGGCGCCGCGACGAAGCAGTAAAAAAAGTCTTCCCCGAATATAATCCAAAAGATTATAAAATGAAGATTGGAATAAAACAAAGCGGCCTTTATACCAATCTGCCTCCCGTGTTCTCTGTTACAATTGTAGACAAAGACGGAAATGAAAAAGAAGACCGATTACCGGTAAAAGAATTTTTACAAATTGTGGCAGCATCAAACTTCAAACAACGTTCTCGAATGTGCATGCTTTATTACCACGCCGAAGTGCTTCATTATATTGTAGTTGGAACATCAAATAAAAACGAAAAAGAACAGGGGTTTTTTGTAAAATTCGGCGATGGAGGTTCTGATATTTTCCCAATTGGAAACCTTTATAAAACTCAGATATATCAACTGGCGGAATACTTTGAAATTCCCCAAGCTATTATCGATCGTACTCCTACTACCGACACCTATTCTGCAGAGCAAACCCAGGAAGAGTTCTTTTACCAGTTACCCTACCCACTTATGGATAGGTATTGGTATGGTTATGAAAACGGATATTCTCCTGCCGAAGTTGCTTCTGTGATGGGCGAAACCGAAGAACATGTCAAATCAATTTTTACTAACTTCGAACGCAAATATAAAACAACAGAATATATGCGTATGGCACCAATACGTGATTATTATGGAAAATAATTATTAACCAGGAACAAGTAACCAGTAACCAGTAGAAAAATGAAGCCATCAGTCCTTGTTTTAGCTATGTGCATTTTGTGTTGTTCTTGTAAATATAAATCAATACAAGTTGTTGAGGAACCAAGTGTGAAAATTTTATTCCTTCATCATAGCACAGGAAACGTTGTATGGGAGGGAGATAAGAAAATAATGCCCTTTCTTTCCCAGCGTCATAATCAACCTGCTGTTCCATGGTTAATTTCGGAGTATAATAAAACAAAAGGGACAAAATATGCTATCGATGAATTGACATTCCCGAAAGGTGAACCATATCCATGGAAAAATTATCCCTTCGATTACTATAATATTTGGGTAAAACATGCCGGAGATTTGGCTTACATGGAAGAACCCACGCTGGAAATGCTAACAAAAAAATATAATGTTATCATTTTTAAACATTGTTATCCTGTAAGCAGCTTACAGCAAGATGATTCCGCAACCTCTGCCAATAATGAAACCAAAACCCTGGCAAACTACAAAATCCAGTACGATTCGTTAAAAATCAAACTTAACAGTTTTCCAGATACCAAGTTTATTGTGTGGACTGGGTCTGCCCTGGTTCAATCAAAAACCAGCGAAGAACAAGCTGAAAGGGCAAATGAGTTTGCTCAATGGGTAAAAGAGAAATGGGATCAACCGGGAGATAACATCTATATTTGGGATTTCAGAAAGTTGGAAACCGAAGGTGGTTTATATCTTACAAATAAAAATGCAAGAAATAATAATGACTCACATCCAAGCGAGAAGTTTGGTGAAAAAGCTGCAATTTTATTTGTTGCAAGAATTACCAGCATTATTGAAAACAATGGAGAAGACACCGATTTAACCGGAGCTAAAATGAATTAATTTATTTCTGAACCCACTAAACATTGTTAGCTTATGGCTTTATATTCTTTAGAATTCTTTTTGTTTTTTCTCCTTTTGCTCATTCCATATTATTTTTTATCAGGAAAAGGACAGCAATTATTATTGAGCCTTGCCAGCATGTTTTTCATCGCAACACTGTCTGTCAAATTTCTTGTTTTCACCTTATTGTTTGTTGGAGTTAATTATAGTGTCGGAATCCTTATTGATAAATACAGACAAAACGCCCGATTAAAGAAAAATCTTCACCTTATTGGTATTTTATTCAATATTGGATTGCTTGTTTATTATAAATACTTCAATTTTCTAATTTTTAATTTTAACGAAGTTTGCGGGTTTCTAAATAGTGCAATTTCCTTACCCATGCTTAAGGTTATTATTCCTATTGGGATTTCGTATTATACATTTCAGGGAATTGGATATATCCTGCAAGTATCAAGAAAAATTGAGAAGGCAGAAACTAACCTTATCAACTTTGTTAATTACATGATTTTCTTTCCGAAGTTTATTGCAGGCCCAATTGAGCGTTCAAAAACCTTACTGCCACAATTAAGAGAGAAAAAGATTTTTAATTACGAAAACATAATTGTTGGTTTCCGTATGATTTTATGGGGAGCCTTCAAAAAATTTGTTATTGCCGATCGGATCTCAATTATTGTAAACTCGCTGAATGGAAATCTTGAAGGATCGGAAGGTTTTGTTTATTTTATGGTGTTTCTGATGCAACCTATGCACTTATATTTCGATTTCTCGGGCTATACTCATATAGCTCTTGGGATAGGCCGAGCTTTTGGTATCAGATTGACGGATAATTTCCGCAGACCATTTTTTGCTAAATCTGTTGCCGAGTTTTGGAAAAGATGGCATATATCTTTATCATCGTGGTGCAACGATTTTATTTTTAACCATATTATACTTAACCATTTAAAATGGAAGAAATGGGCTTCGGTATATGCCGTGTTTATTACATTTTTTATAATTGGTATATGGCATGGCCCTAACTGGACATATATAATTGTCGGGCTTTTGCAGGGAATTGCAATTAATTACGAATTCTTTACAAAAAAAACACGAGTAAAGATTGGCAACAAAATGCCTAAAAACTTAACTGTTTTTCTGAGTTGCATATTTACCTATTTATTCATTTGTTTAACACTGGTTTTCTTTAATTCACAAACTGTATCTTCCGCAGGTTACTTTATTGGACATATATTTTCTAATTTAAGTATTGATGGGATTGGAATTTATGGATATTCGAACTATGCCTTTATTTTTCTTGGTGGACTATTAATAATAG
>JAHEEB010000686.1 GCA_024640925.1 Bacteroidota bacterium
AATAAGTGAAAACTACTGCAAACTGATAGCAAAACAACTACTTTTTAATGGTGGGCTTATGAAAAATTAAAGCTCAACCTTATTAAGAATGGATTTTTCCATTAAAATAAGGTTGAACTTACCGGAAATAACCATTAAATTCGTTATTTTCTGTTTATCTATCTTTAGAAAGAAGAAATAGTTCTGTTAAATATCTTAATTTCTAAAAAACATAACTTGGCTAAATTTCCTTTAAGATGATTTTATCTAACCAAAGAAATTTTACCAGCATCTTAATGGGATACAATATAATATATTTTTGTGGTGCAAATTTTGGTGCAAATAAAAAACGGCTCAGAATTGAAATCTTCTGAAACCGTTGTTATTCTTGGTAGCGAGAGAGAGAATTGAACTCTCGACCTCATGATTATGAATCATGCGCTCTAACCATCTGAGCTACCTCGCCATATTTTATACAAGAATAATCTCTTATCTTGTTTTAGGGATGCAAAGATATATTTCTTTTTTTAAAACAGACAAATTTTCTGCCAGAAGACTTTAAAAAAAATTAATTCGTTTATTTTTGCACGAAATCAAACTGATTTTTGATTCTAGTATTGATTTGTTATATTGCGTTTTTTTAACTTTTAATAAATTGACGGATTTGAACCTATATGCTACACGAACACTAACAATAATATTAAGCCTGGAGATTTTAAGAAGTCAATCAATTAACTAAAATATATTCTCGTGAAACAAAAAATTATTCTGGAATATCAGATTAAGTCATCACCAAAATTATTATATACCCGTCTTAGCACACCTGGCGGACTATCGGAATGGTTTGCCGATAATGTAAACTTGAAAGGTAATATCTTTTCATTCTTTTGGGAGGGGACAGAACAAAAAGCCGAGTTAACCAATAAAAAGGAAAACAAATATGTGCGGTTCAGGTGGCTCGAGGATCCTGAATCATTTTTCGAATTCAGAATTGCCGTCGATGAACTTACCCAGGAAGTAGCCCTCATTATTGTCGATTTTGTAAATGAAGAAGACAAAGAAAGTGCAATTGAACTATGGAACTCCCAAGTTACCGAACTTAAACATATCATAGGTTTATAAAAAAATCCGGTCTATCTTTACATTGACTTAATTTTGTCTATAAGTATAAAATAATTTGTGGTGAAAAAATTGCATCTGCTCATACTTCGATCGTTCTTTGGGCCCTTTATTCTCATATTTTTTATAGTGCTCTTTGTACTATTAATGCAATTTTTGTGGCGTTATATTGATGAACTTGTTGGGAAAGGCCTCGATTTTAAAACAATTGCTGAGTTTTTGATGTACACATCAGCCACTCTTGTCCCAATGGCACTTCCACTTTCCATCCTGATGTCTTCCCTAATGACATTCGGAAATCTGGGTGAGAGATATGAACTGTCGGCTATCAAAGCTTCTGGCATTTCCCTCCAACGAATATTGACCCCCCTCTTTTTCATTGTGCTGTTAATTAGTTTTGGTGCATTTTTCTTTGCAAATAATGTTCTGCCATTTGCCAATCTTCAAATGCGCTCCCTTCTTTATGATATCAGGCAACAACGCCCCGATCTGAAATTAAAGCCAGGCGAATTCAACAATCTGGTTGATGGTTACAGCATGAGGATTGGGGATAAAAGTACCAAATCAAGTACACTCCAACACATACAGATTTACGACCATACACAAAATAAGGGTAATACCAGCGTTACTATTGCCGATTCGGGATTAATGAAGATTACCCAGGACGAAAAATATGTAATATTAACTCTCTTTAACGGACATAGTTATAACGAGCTGCAGGATCAGCGAACACCACTTCAAAAACGCAGTTTTCCACATAGATATGATGCCTTTGGTGAAGAAAAAATTATTATTGAACTGAATGGTTATAACATGCAGCGTACTGATCAAAGTTTGTTTAAGGGCCATTATGCTATGATGAACCTTGATCAGCTCGAACATGTCAAAGATTCGATGGATGATGATATAACATTAAAACAGGATCATGTTAACAATATGCTGGTTAAAAACAACCTGTTTAAGAAAAAAAAGAATGTTTACCAATCATCCGATCCTTATAGTAACATGGAACCTGATCTCGGACTGAGGCCAAACAGAGACAGAGTGTTTCCCCAACACCCCGATTCTATAACTGTTCCAACAATTTCACCACAACAGTTATTTCAGCAGGTACAGCCAAACGAACCAGTGAAGGAAGTACAGAAACCTCACAAAACATTTACAGCACGTACAGCACAGCAAATACAGCGTATATTTAAGAAATCTCCCGTAACGCAAATTTCTGAAAAGCCAAAGGACATTGATTCTACTAAATATGCACCAGGATATGTAAATACAGATAGCCTTTTCAACATACTTACACTCCGGGAAAAGACCCGCATTTCATCCAGTGCACTTTCCTATGCCCGTTCCTCTAAAAATGTAGTGGAAAATTCATTACAGGCTGTGGATTATAAGATTAGGACATTACGAAGATATGAGATTGAGTGGCACAGGAAGTTCACTATTGCCTTTGCATGTATTGTTTTTTTGTTTATTGGGGCACCACTTGGGGCCATTATCAGGAAAGGAGGATTGGGACTACCACTGGTACTTTCGGTTCTGTTTTTTATATTTTATTATATTTTGTCCCTTACAGGAGAAAAAATGGTTCGGGAAAGTATCTTGCCAAGCCCTGTTGGTATGTGGGTTTCTTCGGGTGTTTTTATGGTTGCTGGAATTTTTCTCACCTATAAAGCTACTACCGATTCCTCCATGTTAAACCTTGATACCTATCTAAACTTCTTAAAAAAGATTTTTGGTCAGCGGTATAATGTTGTTGATCAGTTGAGCATACTTACCCCGCCAGAATCGGCAGAACAAGTTAAAATTCATAGTTTAAACAACTCTCTGAATAGTCTTGAACAAGATGCTGCATCATTAATAACATCTTTAAAAAGTAAACTTTATTTTTCAGACATTCTTATTGATATTTATGCACCTGAAACTGATACAAATCTAATTATGTTTGATCGGTATTACAATACTACTTTTCGAACGATTATAAATCACCCAATTTTTCACGAAAAGAATATCAGGGCTAAAGTTTATGAATTTCCGGCATTTAACTATAAAGAGTTTGAAGATGAAGGTTTTAAAATGGTTATAAAGGTAATATTAGCCTGTATTCCACCGATTATTGTTGTAATATTCGTCCGGCATCTGGTAAAACAATACTTGCTGAATTCAAAACTTGAACAAATAAAAACACTTATTCCTCAATTGATATCTATTATAAATTTAACAAACAAAGAACTTTAAGGCTTATGAAAATACTTCAGCTATGCAATAAAGTTCCATTTCCTCCCCGCGACGGAGGTTCAATTGCCATATATAATATATCCTGTGGATTATCGCAGGAAGGCCACCAGGTGAGTATACTGGCAATGGAAACTCCCAAACACCTTATTATCAACGGAAAGACAAAACTTCCCGATTGCATTTGCATGAATACCGTCTTT
>JAHEEB010000687.1 GCA_024640925.1 Bacteroidota bacterium
TGAACCCTTAACGCACCTCCTAAACGAAGAATCCCTTCCAATTGAGGAACAACTTCGCCATTTTCCGGATCATCAGTAATTCCATCAATGTTGGCCCCAGGATCTCTTACATCCATATCCCTTCTGCCAACTCTGCTGTCGGCTGGTTTTGGTTGTAAAAGGCGCACCAGGTATTCAAAATCGCCTACTGTGCCTGTGCGGAAAAACCACCTGTAATATATCGGATAATATGTTGGTTCTGGTCTGTCCGAGTAATCTTCCCAAGCTGATAGAGTTGCATAAAGAGGGCTTTCTTCTGCCAGAAATGCACCTTCAACATCCAATCCCAATCCTGCCAACCTTCCACTTTCGAATGATGGAATTAAAAAGGCATGGTATGCTGTATTCTCTTCAAATTTTCGGGGACATAATATACGGGAGTATGCAGCATCCGGGTTATTTTTATATACATTTTCATATTCCCTGATAATTTTGTTGGTAAGGGTATTATCGTTTAAATCCGAAACCACACGCTGAATAGTTTTTGTGGCATCATCAGGATTTGGTAAATCATCTTCGATTAAATCAGCATTTACATGAACATGAGCCCAAGCCCATAGTTGGTCCGCCGGAGGGAATATTTCTGATGCATCTTTTTTTATTTCAATGTATGGGATTGGTCGGTTTGTCATGTTTTTCCCATCGGCGAATTCATCTTCCTTTAGAACAACAAGCGTTAGCCAGGGTCGTAGCCTGTCTTTGCTGTCGGGTTTGGCTGGTGTGTAACGCCAGGGGAAGTCTTCTTCGTAGAAATCAATCGATGCAAGGTAATTGGGTTCGAAATTGGTAATCCAATTGTGTGGTTCGGTTTTAATAATTGTTTTTGAATCGATACCAATGATATCGCTTGGGCCATACAATCCCACTTCTTGTCCGATTGCGGGACTAACATCGTTCCCATCAGCTTTAATTGTGAGATTAACTGTGATTGGAGCTCTAAGCTTAACACTGGTATCTTTGTCATTGGCCTGGATCTGATTCGATATGCCAATCCTCAACCAGGGTAAGAATGAATATGATGATAATATCTTACTCATAAGGAGATATTTATTTCGTTATTTGGAATAGCATGTATTGAATCAGCCATCATCGGATCGCTTAATATGATCCCATTCATGTATTCTTGAGCACTAGCAAGACTTTCAAAATTCACTGCTTCGGTATTATATGGTTTATTGTCCTTTGTGTTGGCAACCGTGTAGGCGCCAGATAATACTTCTATCTTTTCTTCAAATGGTTGATATTCCTTCTTAACACGATAAGAGATAGAAGAGCGGCGCGCGGCATTGTTTGCCATAAAGTGAACAAACAAAACCTGAAGCCAGCTGAAGAACCTAACCTTAAAGCGTTTGTATGCTGTATCGATGGTAATTAATTCGTAACGTACATGTCTTACGGTTATTTTTCCAAACCGCATCTGATCGCCTGTAACCGATAGATCAAGGCCACCAACTTCTTTCTCATAGGAAGGGCTGCTTAACTTCTTGCTATCGTCCATATTCTGGAACTGAGCCCTGGCAAAAGATTCTTTCCTGTCGCCAATAGAAACAAAATCTCCTGTAGGTACAAAGTCAAGTTTGCTGGCATCGTCGGGTTTTTTGCTTCCTACTTTATCAATGGTTATTCTTAATGGAATAGCTCGTTGACTAACTCTCAGTGATCCCAAAGGATGGAGGGCGAGAACTTTCTCTGATTCGCTTTCTGGTTCAGGAATTTTGCGCAATGTAACCAGCAAATTGTTCGATTTTGGAGGAATTGCCTGCCAGTTCTGTATTTTTTCGAGCTCTGTCTGAAGAATCGGAATAATTTGAATTGGTGGTAATTGAGTATTCTTAGCTTCGCCCCAGGTCTTATCAAAGCTTGCTTTAATAGTCCAGAATAAAATCTTGATTTTTCCATATCCAGCTGCACGCCAGGGCGAGGTACCTTCAAGAGAAAATTTAAGACTAATACTTAGCAGGTCTAATCCAAAGACAGTAAGTGATACTTTACCCGATATTTCAATAATAAAGTAGAAGGGATTGAACTGGAATAGAGCATCAAATGCCAGGTAACCCTCTATTTTAAACTCGCTGCAACCGAAGAACAGTTCAATTTTTGCTCCGAATTGCACAGTGTTAGTCGTTACAGCAAAATACGCTTCAATTCTTATTTTACCCCACGATTCGTTAAGTATATTCAGTGCCAGTCTTTTCGGGACAGGGAAGGGCAGGGGTGGAGGGTTAAATCTCGGGTGGAACCCGCCTACGCTCACAACAAAGTCTGAATTATCACCCCAGGCAACAAGAACACCTATTTCGCCCTCAAGGGTTATAAACAGAATGCGCGAATCATATATTGAAGCAAAGAAAAAGGCATATTTCTTCTCAAAATCAATTGCGCCGATGAAATTTACCTGCAATACCAGCAGTGCTGCATCTTCGTCGGGAAGAATACATTTCAGAACACCCAAAATGGCTATTCTTTCAATTCCACCACCATTGTTTACTCTGATTTCAATTATAATACCAAGCGAAATGCTTATGAGGGTTGGTGTTCCCCATCCAAGCTTTGCCATTGGACCAATTAGAAATTTGCCTTCTTCAACCGGGAAGAAAACTTTCAAATCACTAATAATCTTAGGTGCATTTTCAACAATATTGGTAGGAAACATAATGTTTGCCGTAGCACCTGTGCGAACGCCTTCGGCCAATGGCTCCAACTTCATGGTCCTGTTAAGGCCAAGTAAACCCCCGGCTCCAAGAAAGACAAATCCATAACCTAACTGAACTGTGAATTCAGCGGTTATAATAATAACCATTGAAAAGCCTTTTGAACCATCGGGCATACGGGTAGTGACCAAACCAATGGCTTTTAATGAAAGAAAGTCGCTAAAGGTTAGTTCCATGGCACCTGCATATTCTTCATTATCAAAATCGAAAAACAGGTAACCACCACCTTTAACAACTCCGGCATCTATCGATAAACCAATGCCCCTTGGTGGTTTGAATCCAAGGTCTAGTTGGAGGGGCCCAAGATTGCCCTTTGGTTTTGGGAAGGAGAAGGTCGCACTCATTCCCATGTTTTCAACAACAGCTACTAATGGCCCGAGACTGAGTTTAAAATTACCTCCCAGTTCGAGAGGGAATTTACCATCTTTCAGTTTTAAGGCAATAATAAGTGTGTCAATTTCTATAGGACCAAGATTGAGGTGGAGAGGAATACTAATTTCTATGGCTGCACTACCTTCGACATAGAGACCTGTATCGGAGGCATAACCCATTTTCAGATTAAGCTCTGATTCGCTGTTAAGCGGCAATACCTTTGCCAGAAATCCATCGCAACCTTCGGTAGTTAATACTATTTTTAATTTTTCAATGCCTATATCCGTTTTGAAAGCACCTTTTGCATTGTTGGAACCACTATCCCACGAAAATCTGGAACCAAAACCTAATGTTAATTTCTGAAATTCAACCCGGTTAGAATCTGGTTTTCCAACGATGAGATAAGGTTCTTCCC
>JAHEEB010000688.1 GCA_024640925.1 Bacteroidota bacterium
GACCTGTTTGTTAATTGTTAATCTATATGACAAATCGACTTTTCCACCCTCGGGTGTAAATTTAATAGCATTGCTTATTAAATTTCTTAAAACGGAAGTTAACATATTTACATCAGCATAAACATGGATATCTTCCTCATTTTTTAAATTGAGAGTAATCTGTTTTGCCAATGCCATAGGCCCAAGAAGTCCCAAAGTTTCGGCTATAATTGTATTTAATTTTAATTCGCTTTTACAGAATTCTATTAGCCCTCTTTGCACTAAAGCCCATGTTAAGAGGTTTTCGAGTAAATCATTTGAGTTTTTTGTAGCCAGGAAAATATTCTCAAGGTATTTCTTCTGAGTTTCAGGAGAATATTTTTCAAAATTTTTCATTAATATTTCCAGAAACCCATTAATAACATTTAAAGAGTTCTTCAGATCATGAGCTATTATGGAAATGAATTTATCCTTAGTATTATTGCTTTCTCTTAATTCCTTCTCTGATCCGGATAAATCCTCTTCAACTTTTAATCTTTCGATTTCTGCTGTAACTCTGGAACCAACAATTTTGAGTATGTCTTGTGCGCAGGTCGGAATTTCTAATTTTTTGCGCGATACCGCACAAATTACTCCATTTACAACCCCCGATTTATCAAATAATGCAGTGCCAATATAACCTTCTGCCTGGAGATCAACAAGAATTTGATCGTTTGGGAATATGCTGATTACTTTTTCTGTAAAGGAGCAATATCCTTTTCGAACAGTAATATCGCAAGGGGAACCTGTTAAATTATAAGAAAAACCTTGAGTTATTTTGCCATCTAAATACATAGGAACGGCTTCAATTATTTCGTTTTCTGTCAATCGGCCGATTAAAACACAATCTGCGCCTAGCCATTCCGAAAGACGAATAACAATATTATCAAAGAAATCCTGACCTATTTTTCCAACAGCTGTTTCAACGAGCGATTGAAGCATTTTTTCATTTGTCTCAGCTTTTTCCCTGGCTTTTCTATCCAATTCGTTCTGAAACTTATGAGAAAGTTTTATTGTTTTTAACTCCAGGTGAAGTTTTGTTATTTCATCCTCAAGTTCTTCAACCTTTTTTACTGAAATCATTTTAAAGCTCTTTATTAAACCAATTGCCTATTAATCTAAATACTATAAAATGGGTGATATTGTTGCACTAAAACATATGATTAAAATCATCAGTTACTAATAAGGAAGATCATTAAAAATCGAGTGAGACATATTGATCTTATCCAACTACTTTGAATCTGTTGTTTTTACCAAACTCCAGAAATGGGAAATATGCATTAATAAGTTGCTCCGAATGAGTTTTTTTATCAAGCCAGTTCTCATAAAATGTAAGAATATCAACATGGAGAGAATAAAACCCGGTTTCGTTTATTATTCCTGAGTCGACCCAAATCTGGCCGGCATTTGAGCCTGTAACTACTAGTCTGAAAAAATCACCACAACCATATTCACATATTGGCAGGGTTCCTTCAAGTATTTCAGTATTTTGGTATTTTTCCAGCACTTTTTGAATCTTTGCCTGGTATTTAGCATCATTCTCACACCGCCACACATGTTTATTGTAATCAGGGTCTTCATTATACAATTCGCCAAAATCAAGATCCTTTTTAAGTTTAAATTCTTTCGAAAGGTTAATTTCCCATTCTTTGTTCTCATGAATAGATTTTTCAATCGGATAAATGCCATAATATGGTCCCTTCTTATTCAATTCATCCGATGCTCCTCCGTTTTGAATCTGTGTAAGAAAAGCAACATAGGTATCAGGAAATTTAACATGGAGTGAGTTTTCAAATTCAAGTATTTTTTCAATACTAAGTGTAGGTTCCAGTTTTATCCGTAGCTTTTTGGTTTTTCTTAAAATCCGATCAATTTGTTCTTTAACCATCGAATGACAATGAAATAGAATTAAACATCCAGATTTACAATCTCATAGTTTCTTGTTCCAAGGCCAATTTTCTCGGCATGTGTTAATCCATCTTCCCACAGGCTGGATGGATGAGCCAACCGAAATTTATCCTTGCCTTCAAGAGTATCGTGTGCATGAGAATCGCATATTTTGCTGCCTGGCAAAGCAGGAGCTTTCTTAACCATGTCTGCGCATGCCTGATCAAGAGCAACCGGATCTATTGATGCAGCAATGCCAAGGTTTGGAACGATTGGATAATCGTTATAATGCCAGCAATCGCAATCGGGTGAGACATCAAGTATAAAGTTTATGTGAAAATTGGGTTTATCTTTTAATGCTGCAAATGAATATTCGGCAATTTTTTTACCTACCAATTCCGCAGCTCCCTGCCAAACTACGCTTGCTGCATCGTACTGGCAAACAGCAACACATTGGCCGCATCCAATGCATTTATAATAGTCAATATGTGCAATATTGTCTTTCCCTACTGTAATGGCATCATGGGCACGATTCTTTTCACAGATTCTGCAACCAGTACAGTTATTCTCCTGAATAGTCGGAGAGGATGATGAATGCAACTCTAGTTTTCCACCTACCGAAGCACTACCCATTCCAATATTTTTCAGGGCTCCGCCAAATCCGGTGAGTTCGTGTCCCTTGAAATGATTCATTGAAATAAGTATATCAGCATCGGCTATTGCTTTACCTATTTTTGCTGTTTTACAAATCTCCTGATCAATTTTAATTTCTTTATAATCTGCTCCACGAAGTCCGTCTGCAATGATAACCGGACAATTGGTGACCAGTGGATTATATCCGTTTTCAGAGGCAGCTTTTAAATGATCTACTGCATTTGATCTGGCTCCTGAATATAAAGTATTTGA
The DNA here is from genome assembly GCA_024640925.1 of Bacteroidota bacterium. Classification (GTDB taxonomy): domain Bacteria; phylum Bacteroidota; class Bacteroidia; order Bacteroidales; family UBA10428; genus UBA10428. The sequence continues at coordinate 2,812 of JAHEEB010000688.1, forward strand.
ATCGGTAAGAAAAGGTTTTCCGCCTTTCTGCAGTACGTATTTTACAATAGTGGCAGCAAAATTCGGTCGCAGGTAAGCGAGATTACCGGGTTCTCCAAAATGTATTTTTATAGCAGTAAGCTTTTTATCGAAGTGGATATTGTCGATACCTGCTTTTTTTATCAGCAGAACAAGCTTTTTCTGAAGGTTAAGCGATGGATTGGTGCGCAAATTCGTAAAGTAAACTTTTGTTGGTTCCATTTTTTTGGGGTTTTATACAAAAATACGAAGATATGATTAATGTGTTTTATGTTGAGTATATTTTAGGTATTCATTTTTGTTGTGCCATTCGTAACATTTGTTTGCTATTTGTCCCAAATATTTTGTCGATTCTTTTATCCTATATAATATTAGAGTACCTAATCATCCTACCCATACTTTAATAAACCGGAATATACATTGATTAAGCAATAAATCTGTTTTCAAAGGGAGGATTTACAAAACAACAACAATTGGGGTCGATTTGAATAATTTTGTTTGGCACTTAAAATTCTCCATTAAGTTAGGTTAATTCATTTTTAATCGCACAAGGGGTTTCAACTGGTTGAAACCCTCTTTTTTATCATACGAGTATTAATCTAAATGACATGCGTAAGCATCTCAACGATGAGCGCATATGTCTCAACGACGAGCGGAACCATCTAAATGACTCGCGCATGCATCTCAACGACGAGCGCAAGCA
>JAHEEB010000689.1 GCA_024640925.1 Bacteroidota bacterium
ACAAATCGCCTGTTTGACCAGTTGCAATATGTGCAGATTTAAAATCACTTGTTCCAGCATATCCACTTTTAGTGAATGTTGAGCCTTTATCGATACTAACATACATATACCCATCGGTATTATTGTAAACGTAAAACTTGGAAGCATTAACAGGATCGGCAACAGGACGTCCGTTGAACTCAATACCGGTGCATTTTGTCCACGAAGAGTTTTGATATTTGAACATTTCAGGATGACCAGTAAGAACTGTATCTGTGCTACTTGTAGATGAAACCTGGTAGCTATATGGAGCCCAAAGTATAACTGCACCATCAGCAGATATCGCTACTTTACCTTTTTGCAGCTTACCTTTTGCAGGAATTTTCGAAACTGCAGTAGGCTCAGCATATAATTGAGTCCAGGTCGATCCCATATCGCTTGATACTGTTACTCCACATATTGAAACTGTTGAACTGTTCACCGTAGCAGAATTTCCAGCGGCTTTAGCCATAGTATTGGTGCTATTTGCAGCAAAAGCAATACCTGTAGTGGAACCCAATGCAACTTTTGTCCCATTAACAGTTGTTTGGTGCCTTCCAGCTGTAGGATATGCTGTAACATTGCTATGGACAAATCCATCATAATCAGCAATTGCAGAAACCATTGGGCCACTTGGAATACTTACTATTTCTTCAGGAACAGTTTCTTCCAAACCCTGAGCAGCAAATTTCCAGGTAGCGTGCCCCTGCCAAATTGTATCCAGAACACCGTTAACCCATTCTGTGGTATACGATTTTTCAAGCAAATTACTGGTCATAAACACACCATTACCAGAAGTAACGAATGCTCTGCTTGAATTATACGGATCAATTACAACTGCCCCATTCCAATGACAAGCACTACCAGATATCCATGGAATACCATTGGCTTCGACCATGTTATAGTCCGGATAATAACCACCATCTGTCCAGTAATACCGGAACATATTACGCCAGCTTGCTCCACCATCTTCACTTAAATAAATATTATCGCCCCATGCATCTTTCCATGTTCCGCTAATATTCCAGAATTGAGCTGCCCGCCAACTGTTGATAGAGGTTGCAACAATTCTATTCTCATTATTCGGATCGATTGATATACCGCTGAAGCAACCATAATGCACCACCGATGAACCAGATATTTTATCAAGATCTAACATATAATTTTCCGGTGAAACATCAATCCATGTTGCCAATTGTGTATCATACTTATAAACACATCCACGGTTATAGTAATCGGTTACTCCATTCCAAAGCATTGGATGTGGACCTCCGCCATTACCATAGGTTACATACAAATACTGTCCATTGCTGGTAAGCGCCATACGCTGAGGCATTATGCCAGAAGTTGTGGGACGACCGGAAACGAGCGACCATGAAGATCCTCCATTAGAACTGACATATAAGTTATTGGTTGCCTGTGATACACCAGCATATATTTTTTGCGTAGCACCACCAGACACTGAACTTTTATCAAAGACAATAACACATATACCACCTTCATTAGATGTGGTTGTAACAGGAAATGAAGAAACCTGAGACCATGTACTTCCACGGTTCGTGCTTTTCCACATACCATTATAACGGGAACCAACAAAAATAATATTACTATTATTCGGGTCAACAGCAATACGCTCTCCGTTTGCACGTCCCATGCCGTTTCCATGAGCCTTAAACTGGCTTGTCACTTCAATTTTGTCCCAATTGGCACCATAGTCGTCTGAACGCAGAAACATTGATTTGCCATCGTTCCAGTAAGAGGTTCCGGCAAGCATATAAACCCTGCCTTTCACCTGTGGATCAACAGCAATACCATCGATACCAAGGAGTCCCCTCTCATCAGGAGATACCCAATCGATAAGCGGAATCCAAGCTTTGGTGCTCTCATTCCACCGATATGCACCTCCAACATCAGTGCGGGCATAAAAAATATTCTGGTCATTTGGTGCTGCAATTACACCAGAGACAAAGCCACCGCCTCCAATAGCCACATTGTTCCAGTTATAGGCTACAGAAGTCTGAGCTATCAGCTGCAATGATGTTATCAATGCCAGCAAAAAAATTAAACAAATTGGTCTTCTCATAAGCTTAGTTGTTAGTTATGAATAATTTATATAGATTGAATTAGTGTTATTGGTTATCAATCAAAATCAAAAAGTATCTCTCCATTAATAATATTTATATAATATTGAACCAGCCTTGGCTTTGAGCCTGCTTCAACATTATTCATTATAAAATTTTATTCGGTAAACTCTTCAAAATTTAAATTGGTAAATTCTAATCTCAAACCACAAAATCCCGGTTCATACCAGGACTATTAAATGGATTAAAAACAAGATCGGCTTACCACCGATCTTGTTTTATTTTCCACCAATTAATTACTCTTTCACAATGCGTTTCACAATTATTCCTTCTTCTGAATGAACTCTAAGTATAAACATTTCGCCAGAAAAGTTTACATTGATTGTAATCAGATCAGGATTTATCTGGTTTTGATTTACGACATACACCAATTGTCCCAGTGTATTAAAAACTTCAATTTTTCTAATATTTGTAATCCCGCCCGGTTCAATATTTATTTCATTACTGAAAGGATTAGGATAAACTTTAATATCAGAATTCTGACTCATTTCAATTCCTGTTGCACTCTTTACTGCAGGAGCTTCGAAATGCGCCCATGCCACTGATGCCTTATAATAAATATACCATGCACCATTAATAGCAGCAGGCATACTATTCGACCATTTATTGGTATAATCAACATCATTGATAGTTACTTTATCCATGTTCCATGAGTTGACATAAGCCATAGCCTGTGTAGTAACATAGCAATATTCACCAACACCATCTTTGCTGAAAGGAATAGTTATACTTATTGCATTTGTGCTACTGCATGAAGTAGTAGGTGTTGAAACAACTGTAATTGCTGCTGTTGCTGTTTTTGACTGATCAACTGTAGTTACTGTTATTGTTGTTGTACCAGCACTAATCCCAGAAACAACACCAGCTGTACTGACTGAAGCAACAGCTGTATTGCTTGAGCTCCATGTTACACTTTTATTTGATGCGTTGGTTGGAGCCACTGTAGCAGTTAGTGAGGTTGTTCCACCAACAACTATGGATGCATTGGTAGGAGTAACAGTTACTCCGGTTACAGAAGTACTCGATGAACTAACAGTAATAGTAGCCGTGGCAGTTTTTGATTGATCAACTGTAGTTACAGTAATTGTTGCACTACCGGTACCAACACCAGATACAATACCAGCAGAACTTACAGAAGCAACCGCTGTGTTGCTTGAACTCCATGTAATACTTTTATTGGTAGCATTTGTTGGAGTTACTGTAGCAGTTAATGAGGTTGTTCCACCAACAGTTATAGACGCACTGGTTGGAGCAACAGTTACTCCTGTTACTGAGGTACTGGATGAACTAACAGTTATAGCAGCTGTAGCTGTCTTAGACTGATCAACTGTAGTTACAGTTATTATTGCACTACCAGTACCGACA
>JAHEEB010000100.1:0-4717 GCA_024640925.1 Bacteroidota bacterium
TGATTTTATTCAATTTGATTGCCACACTAGCGTTATTATTAGCCTATTTATCAAATTTTATAAATCCGGCTAAAGCCTGGTATGTAGCCTTCTTTGGGCTTGCATTTCCTTATCTTCTGTTTATAAACCTTACATTTCTAGTATTCTGGATTTGGCGACATAATAAAATAGCCTATTTAAACCTGTTTGTAATTATTATCGGATTTGGTTATATGGGTCGGTATTACCAGGTGTTTCCGGCCAAAGGGACTGCAGAAGATTCAATTCGTGTCATAACATATAATGTAAGAATATTCAATCACTTCGAATGGGAGAAAAACATTTCGGCACGTGATAGTATACTTGATTATATTAAGTCGAAAAAAGCGTCTATCGTTTGCCTTCAGGATTTTCTCACCCGTTCTGACCGATGGGAACAATCGGAAGAATATATTCACGAAAAACTCATACGAACTCCTTTCCATCATATAGAATATACTTACGATATTGGAAGCAGCTCTCATTTTGGCATTGCCACATACAGCCTTTATCCGATAATTAACCGAGGACATATCCGCTTCAACCATAGTCTGAATGCATGTATATTTTCTGATATCGTTATTAATGAAGATACTGTGAGGGTTTACAACGTGCATCTTCAATCAATTAGATTGAGAAAACAAAATATTGATTTAATCGATAGTTTATTTTACTTCAATAATAACCGAATTAAGGAAATGAAAGATATTTCAGGCCGGTTGAGAAATGCTTTTATTCATCGTGGCGAACAAGTCGATACTGTCGCAAAACATATGAAATCATCGCCCTATCCTATTATACTATGTGGCGATTTTAACGATACTCCTGTTTCATATACCTATCAAAAATTATTAGGTCGTAAAAAAGATTCGTTCCGTGAGTCGGGAAAAGGAATAGGAAAGACTTACAGGGGTAGTGCTCCGTCGTATCGCATCGATTATATATTTCATTCCAAAGAATATAAATCGACCAACTATGAGACAGGTACAGTTAAGTTTTCTGATCATTACCCTGTATTTACCTGCTTAAGTCTTAAATAATTTTACTTCTGATTATTTGTGTTTTCTTTCTTAACACAGCAAGCCAGATAAATATAATACTGATCGTAAATTGCTTCAACAATTTCCAAAGGAGTCGATTTGTATAAATAATTAAAACTGAAGTCACAAAATCCCATAAAACTTAACAGTTCATCATTATTAAAGCCTGTTATTTCCCTTACAAGTTCCCTGTTGTATTTTTTATCGACTTCAACCTGCCTGAGTTCTTGCTGTTTCAAATACCAGACCTTACGTTTCGAAATTTCTTCTTTGTTATTTTTAAGATAGAGAGCAGTAATAGGACTTGCTAAATAAAAGCCTGCCGAATGTATATTATTTGTATCAATTAATTCCGGAATTTTGTATGGATTATAGACTGGTAGTTCAGGCATCGGCCTTGGTTTTTCTTTTTGAATATCTAAATCGAGAAAAGCTTTTTTGAACTCCTGGTAAGTAAGGGGAAAATTAACTCTTACTCCTTCAATATCATACGCTTGCTGATTGAGAAGAATGAGAGCAAAATAAATTGAATCCCGTTTTTTAATTATGTGTTTTCTGGAAAAATAACCCATTGCCATAATAGCCAGTGTATCACCAACAGATGCTGAAAAGGAAAATGTCCCATTTGATTCAGCTATAAAAGCTAGCCCTTTGTTTTCGTTATAGATATGGACAAATGAGATAGGTACCTTTGTGGTTGAGTCAATTATTCTTCCTGAGAAAATAAAATCCTTGCCATTTGGCTGAGCAAATATTAGCCCACCCGAAAATAGTATCAGGAAAAAAAGTAACCTGGGTTTTAAACAAGTCAGAGACATACTTATATGACGTTCCAATCAAAGAGATGCTCTGTTAAAATCTTTTAAAAAACCTGAAAATTAGTTAATTCCGAATTATTTCTTTTTTGGTAAGGTTCATAAATGTCAACAGAAAAAGCCCTATAGCAAAAATAAAGGACCCAAAAATCGAAATAAGGGTTAACCCCTGATAAAAAATTATGTTTGAATAAGACATTTCTAACTTGTCTTCCAAGATGGGATAAAGAGCCCAAAATGTGTTAATCAAAAACATTATCACTTGTCCTATTAATAGAACAACACTTCCAACCGACTTGGTTTTGATAAGAATAATTATTGCAGCAACTAAAACTGCACAAGAAGACAAAAAACCTAAAATACTGTAAATCACTTGTAATTCCATAATAATATATTTATCCTGTATAAACCCATACCACAGATCCATCCTTTAACATAACTTTAATCCGGCGATAATTAGTGCCTTCATATTTATCTATCAAATTCAACTCATTCGGCGTAACTTCAATTACTTCACCTTCAATAGCTACGGTTGTTTTCGGATCTTCAAAAACAATGGGATATTCTTCTCCATCAAACTGTATTGAAGATAAAGCATATCCATTTAAAAATCCTGTTTTTAATGGCTCAATCTTTCTTCCGGTAATTTTACACCGAATAGATTTATCCCTAAGCTTACCATATACAAATAATTGATGAACCATCTCAAACAGACTAATAACCAAATATACCGATATTCCAAGTTAATTCAATTTCCTACCTTTACAAAAGAAAAAAATCTTGTTGAATGGTACAGAAAATTATTCAATATACAAGACAGGGGCTCATTTTTTTACTTATTCTACCTGTAAGGTTTTATCAATTGGCCATTAGTCCATTATTGCCAAAAACCTGCCGACATGTGCCTACGTGTTCTCAATATACTATTGAATCAATTAAGATACATGGCCCTATCCATGGATTATACCTGTCTGTCCGAAGGATACTTCGCTGTCACCCATGGGGCACAAGCGGATATGATCCGGTTCCACCACGAAAAGAAAGAAAGCCCTAAAACGATTCAAAATCTTTATCGTCAGTATTTCCCAAATCTATGTTAACTTTTTTTGCAGGTATAGAATCGGTATTCGTTACTGTTTTATTTACTACGGCTTTTTGTTGTTTATTTTTGCCTCTTGACTTAAATAAAAATTTCTCCTTTTCCAAATCAGAACTAATACGGAAATAAGATACTGAACCCTTAAGTTCTTCCGACTGGCTCAGCATATCTTCTGCTCCTGAAGCCAATTCTTCAGATGAAGTAGCATTCTGTTGTGTTACTTTACTCAATTGTTGAACAGCCATATTTATCTGATTTGCTCCTGCTTTTTGTTCTACACTTGCAGCAGCAATTTCTTTAACAAGGTTGGTTGTTTTCTCAATCTGTGGTATAATCTGGTTAAGCAATTCTGTGGCTTGTTCGGTAGCTTTTACGCTTGTATTCGACAAAACCCCTATCTCATCTGCAGCAATTTTACTGCGTTCTGCCAACTTTCTAACTTCTGCAGCCACTACAGCAAAACCTCTTCCATGCTCTCCGGCACGGGCAGCCTCAACAGCAGCGTTTAGTGCTAAAATATTGGTTTGAAAAGCAATGTCATTAATAATCGTTATTTTCTGAGCAATATTTCGAATGGAGTTCATACTTTCCTCTGAAGATTTTCTTACTTTCTCAACACCCTGAGAGGATAAAATAGCTATTTGTTCTGTCTGATGTGAATTATCGGTGTTTTGTTCAATATTTGCAGCCATTTCTTCAATGGACGAAGATACTTCTTCTGTTGACGAAGCCTGTTCCGATGCCCCTTCAGAAATTTGTTGCGACTGGGCGCTTATCTGATGACTGGCTGAAGTCATGTTGTCGGCCCCGATTTTTATGTTTTCTATTACCTCACTCAATTTATTGGACATTGCATTCATTGATTCAAGCAGGTTAGATATTTCATCTTTGCCACTAACATCAATATGTTGGGTTAAATCGCCCGAAGAAATGTTTTTAAGATATTTAACAGATTTATTTAAGGGTATGGCAATACTTCGAGTCAGAATTACCGCTCCAAGAACGATGATAAATATGGCAATTAATATAACAATGAATGTATTAATAAATACATATTTGCCCAGTTTCTGACTTTCTTTGTACGATTTTTCTGCCTCAAGCAGACTTTTATCGGTTAAATCATTCATTGCATTTCTCATCAATTCAAACTTTGCATTATAATCACCATAATAAAGGTTTTCAGCTTCCTCAATTTTTAACTGCCCTATAAGAGTGATTATTTCCTTCGTTAAACTTTCCAATAATTTATAGTTTTTATGGAAATCATCATTAACAGTAAGGTTTTCGGCCTGTTTTGGAACATACGAAGTATCTTCAAATTTTGAATACCTTTCTTCAACCTGTTTATAATTTTCCCAAACATCGCCCACTTTTGCCAGGTATCTTGCCGTATCAGCCAAAATTACTCTTGACATTGCATGGCTTAAAGCAATGCTCGATTGATACGCATCCCTGTCGGCTTCAATTAATTTATCAATACTGGTCAAGTGAATTAAATAAATAGTGTCTATTTCTTTTTGAATATTCTTTAGACTGAATAATGAATAGAGCAAGCCAATTGTTGTTACCAATAAAATAACAGCAAAAACCAGTATAAGCCTGGTACCAATTTTTAATTTATCCATTATAATCATATCTGTAACATTTTGAGATTCATTATTAAGTTATGAAAAAAAAAGCAAAATACCTTCATAAACCTATGTTTTATTGTCAGTTATTTATATTTAAAATTTCCATCATTATAT
>JAHEEB010000100.1:4727-9442 GCA_024640925.1 Bacteroidota bacterium
TAAAAAATTTTAGATCAAAAAAGAAACCTGGAGTTTACAGAATAAACCATTCACTTTCTTATAATCTCTATTCTGCCTTTATTATCAAGTTTTATAATACTTGAAGGTGCTTTTTTCGAGCAATCATCCTGTTTCCATTTAACAATATAATCAACGCCATTTTTTATTTCTTCCGATATTTCTGAAAAAGTAGCCGGAGAATTTGTTCCGCTTATATTTGCCGATGTCGACACTATTGGTTTCCTGAACCTGCTAATTAGTTGCTGGCAGAATTCATCTTTAGCTATTCTTATACCAATGCTTCCATCTTCACCTACCAGGTTTTGGGCAAGGTTTTTTGCGCCGGAATATATAATGGTCAGGGGACTATCTGCAGCATCGAGTAATTCCCATGTTATTTCCGGAACCTCACGAATATATTGCGATAAACGATTCTCATTATCAATTAAAACAAGCATGGACTTATTATCGGCCCGTTTCTTTAATTCGTAAATACGTTTTACGGCCTCACTGTTGGTAGCATCGCAACCAATACCCCAAATGGTATCGGTAGGATATAAAATAAGCCCACCCTTGCGCAATACTTCCAGTGCATTGATTATATCGTTATTCATTAACAAGTTCTTTATAAATGTTCATTATCTGTTCAGAAATGGATTCATTATCAAATGTAAGTGCATGTTTATATCCTTCTTCTATCATTGTCTCCGATAATTGGCTGTCTGATAATACACGATTGATCGCTTGTGCCAGTTCTCCAAAATCAGTCGGATTGGTATAGATAGAATGTTTGCCACCTGCTTCTATGAAGCAACTGCCCTTCGACGTAATTACAGGCACTTTTGAATAAAGGGCTTCGAGAATCGGTATTCCAAAGCCTTCAAAAACCGAAGGATAGATAAATAAACCTGCCATTTGAAAAATTCCTGGCAAATCCTCATCGGGCACACCAGAAAGAAAAAAAATGTTCTCTATCCTGTTTTCGTGAATATACTTCTGAACCAGGTTAATGTATGGGGTTGGTTTTCCGATAATAACAAGGGGGGTCTCGATTTTACCGGTATGAATGGCTTTAAGAATACTTAAAATATTCTTTCTTTCTTCAATTGTACCAACATAAAGGAGGTAATTTTCAGGGAGCTGGTATTTTTCTTTAAGCTGAGTTCTATCCTCTTCCGATACCAGTGAATGAAACCTCTGATTGCAGCTTTGATAAATAACTTTTATTTTATCGCCTGAAATGCCAAAATATTCAATAATATCGTTTTTAGTCTGCTGGCTGATTGCTATTATAGTATCTGCATTTTTGCATGCATATTTAAATTTTGATTCATATATTTTCCGGTCAACTGGTTTATAAAACTCAGGGTAACGTAAAAATATCAAATCGTGGATAGTTACAACCGTTTTCACTTCGTCTGTCAACCCATGAGGTAATTCCCCGCTCAATCCGTGATATACTTCTATTCCTCTCTTACGAATATCGTCTGAAATGCCAAAGGTTCGCCAATATGAAGGGAATAATTTACTGAAGAATTTTTTCGGAAGAATAGTCTGAAAAGATTCCTTATCTCCATTCAATAAATCGCCCCTTCGGGGAGTAAACAGAAAATAATTATTCTTTCCATGATATTTTAGAAGCGATTGAATGACAAACCTGCTATAATTGCCCAGGCCACTCCTGTTAAGAAATGCCCGCTTAGCATCGAAGCCTATGTTCATTTTTTATAATATTATTGAGGCATTCCAAAATAGCCACGAAAACTCAAAGCCACAAAGATATCACTAAGTTTATCGTTAAACTAAAAACTTTGTGAATCTTAGAGGCTTTGTCTTTGTATAATTCGCTCATACGTACCTTTTTGGAAAACCTCAATGACAATGTATCTAGTATTTAAGCAAATAATTTCTGAATATTATCCATAGCTTCGAGCACATTTTCCCTGTCGGCAAAGGCTGAAAAACGAAAATATCCCTCGCCCGAAGGGCCAAATCCTGAACCTGGAGTACCAACAACACCGGCTTCTTTCAGAAGTTTATCGAAAAAGTCCCACGAGCTCATGTTGTTTTTGGTTTTAATCCAGACATATGGTGCATTCACTCCTCCAAATACTGTAAATCCGGCTGCCGAAAGCTTTTCCTTCATTATAGAAGCATTTTTCAGGTAATAGGCAATCACTTCTTTGGTTTCCTTTTTCCCTTCGGGGGTATAAATAGCTGCTGCTGCTTTCTGCACCGGATAAGAAACACCGTTAAACTTGGTAGTCTGTCTCCGCATCCACAATGGTTTTACAGCATGAGCAACCCCTTTTTCATCATAAGCCATTAGTTCGTTAGGAACGACAGTAAAAGCACAACGGGTACCTGTAAATCCTGCTGTCTTTGAAAAACTCCTGAACTCAATCGCTACTTCTTTTGCATCTTTTATTTCATAAATTGAATGTGGAATGCTATCGTCGGTAATATAAGCTTCGTAAGCAGCATCGTAGAAAATGATGCATTTGTTTTTCAAGGCATAGTCGACCCATTTTTGGAGTTCAGCTTTTGTAGCTGTAGCCCCGGTCGGATTGTTTGGAAAACAAAGGAATATAAGGTCTGCCCTCTCCTTAGGCAATTCAGGAACAAAATTATTCTGTTCATTACATGGCATATAAATAATTCCTTCGAAATATCCATTTTCGCCACATTTACCTGTCTTACCCGACATCACAGTAGTATCGGCATATACAGGATATACAGGATCGCCTATGGCAATTTTGTTTTTGAAGCCAAAAATCTCCTGGATGTTGCCTGTATCGCACTTCGAACCGTCGGAAATAAATATATCATCAGCCGAAATATCAACACCTCTCGATTTATAATCGTTGTCGGCAATGGCTTCGCGAAGAAAGGCATATCCCTGTTCCGGACCATAACCTTTAAAGGTTTCGGCTTTGGCCATCTCATCAACCCCCTGATGAAATGCCTTAATAACTGAACTAACAAGTGGTTGGGTAACATCACCTATACCCATACGTATTATTTTCTTTCCCGGATTTGCTTCCGAATATTCCCTAACTCTTCTTCCAATCTCAGGAAAAAGGTATCCTGCCTTCAGTTTAAAATAATTCTCGTTAATTAAAGCCATTTTATATTTCAGATTTTATTTGTTAAACAATCGGTGCACAAAGATATTAAAAAGAAGTCGGGAGAAAGAATACAGAACTATACTTCTTCTATAATAAACGCTTCTTATTCCATGCCTCTGGTTCAAAATAATTATGTAGTGCAATATACCAACATATAGCTATTTCATAAATCCCTAAAAGTAGGTATTTTTGATGCGAGTAATTGATAATAACCTATATGAACAGTTTTGTAAAGACCCATGGACTTGGAAACGAGTATATAATCCTCGACTCGGAAGATATTAATTTTGAGTTGACAACTGAACGGATTATACGTATTTGTAATGTACACTTCGGAATTGGATCCGATGGTATTCTTCTTAAAGTAAAAGAAAAAAAGGCCGACTTTGGCTTGAAAATATTTAACCCCGACGGTTCTGAAGCTGAGAAAAGTGGCAACGGGCTGCGTATTTTCTCAAAATATCTTTATGACTATGGTTTTACAAAGGATAAGAATTTCTCCATACAGACTTTAGGTGGTTTGGTTTATGCCCATGTAGTTGAACTTTCGAACAATAAAGCATCTAAAATAAAGGTAGATATGGGAAAGGCTATCTTCAACCCAAAAGATATACCGGTAAAATGTGAAGGAGATATTTGTTTCGATAAATCACTGCATGTACAAGATAAACAATACCTGATAAATTGTGTATCAGTAGGAAATCCTCACTGTGTGGTAGTTAAAGATGATTTAAACATTGATGAAATAAAAGAATACGGCCCACTGATCCAAAATTCGGAAATGTTCCCCAATGGCATAAATGTTCAGTTTGCAAAACCAATATCCCGAAAAGAAGTTGAAATACTGATTTTTGAAAGAGGCGCCGGTTTCACTCTTGCTTCCGGAAGTTCCTCCTGCGCTGTTGCTTCTGTAATGAAAAAGAAAGGCCTTATTGATAATGAAGTTTCCATTAACATGATAGGCGGTAAGTTACAGATTGAAATAGACAACGACTGGAACATACGAATGACCGGAGAGGTTAAGGAAATCGCCAGCGGTAAACTAAGTGATGAACTAATTTATTAAGAATAACAACAAACAGTAATAAAAATGACAGGCAAGAATATTCCATTTACAAAAGAACAACTCGAAAAAATTATCGAAAAATTCCCTACGCCTTTTCATATTTACGATGAGAAGGCGATGAAAAAATTTGCAAAACGTTTCTTAGCAGCTTTCAGCTGGAACAAAGGATTTAAAGAATTTTATGCTATAAAAGCCTGTCCGAATCCTTATATTATGCAAATATTAAGAAACGAAGGATTTGGTATAGATTGCAGTTCGCTGGCAGAGTTAGTACTAGCCGAAAAAATTGGTATGCGTGGTGAAGAAATTATGTTTACATCGAACGATACTACTGCGGAAGAATTTAAAAAAGCTGCTGAACTGGGAGCTACAATAAACCTCGATGATATATCGCATATACCTTTTCTTATCGAGAATACAGGAATACCTGAACTTATCTGTTTCCGATATAATCCAGGAGCTTTAAAAGGCGGAAATGTCATCATTGGGCAGCCCGAGGAATCGAAATATGGTTTTACCCG
>JAHEEB010000690.1 GCA_024640925.1 Bacteroidota bacterium
GTCGGTCGAGATGGTCACTTTGAAAGACAGCGTTTACAATAGTACCAGTCCCTTTCTGCGAATAAATATTCAAGGAACCATTTGCCATATCTGTATGTTGTTTAAGTAAGGGGATGCCCAACCCCGTTTTCTTATGTTTTGTAGTATAAAATGGATCCAGTACTCTTTGAACCTCCTGTTCTTCCATTCCTTTTCCATTATCCTTAATAATAATAGAATATGTATTATTGGCTGATGATTCCATAACTTCAACAGTAATCTCAGAAGCTCCTGCCTGAATAGAATTCTGGACAATATCTAAAATATGTAAGGACAATTCTTTCATAAGGTACGCAAGGTCCTGTTGTTTTGGTTCTTTAAAGCCATTTTCCATTCATCAAATGAGGGCTTTTCGAGATAGTACTCCGTTATTTTTGATCCAATATCCTTTAAATAATGAGCATCGGAATTTGTAATTAAATTATAAGTTCCTAGTTCAGGGTATTTCACTACTAAAGCTTCTTTCGTAGTGTTTCCTGAAAACTCAAAAGCATCAGCCGATAATCCTTCGGGTATAAAACCAATCTGCGAATAAATTCCATTTGCAGTTCTGTTGATGTGTGCAGGAATGAATATTCCCCCCAGCAAATGTACCGTTTGTTCAATTTCTTCGATGGGTGCTGAAAGAGCCATAATTAGCAATTCCGCTACCTCGCCGATAATTTCTTCCTTTTCGTTTACAATGATTTGCATTCCGAAACGACTGGCATTATTTGGTACTGAACTTGAATGTTTGTCAATGAACGTTTGAAATTTTTCTGTTTGTTTTGCATCTTCAAAGAAAGCAAGACAATGAATTTCTTCGGCGCTGGTCAGCTCTGCTCCGGGAATAACTGTAATTCCGTTTTCTTTACCCAGTTCAACTGTAACAGGAACATGAAGTGTGGAATTATGATCAGTAACAGCAATCATTTCCAAACCTTTACCCAGAGCTTCACTAATAATCTTCGAAGGACTCATGTCAAGATCTCCACAAGGTGATAAAACAGAATGAATATGCATATCAGCTTTAACCCACCTCATGTCTAATTAATTAATCCATACAGTTTTCCAGCCAGATCAAATGCTGTTTCGTTGGATGAAAGCAATACAATGTTTTCTTTTTTAGCTGTTTCGATAGTATCTTCACCTGGTTCTAAACCTTTTACTATCACAATAGCACTCAGCTCTTTCAACGATGCAACAGCAATAATATTCTTATGTACCTGGATAGTAATCCAGATTTGACCCTCAGTAGCGTTTCCCATTACATCGCTAAGCAAATCAGAACAATATCCACCCGATACTTCATTTTCAAACTGATCATTGGCACAAATAACCGTAAGATTCAATTTCTCAATAATTTCTTTAAGTTTCATATTTCGCTTCTTATCCTGCTTTGTATCTACGTTAATTTTCGAAACCGGTCGGTTCCCCATATTTTCTCAGCCCTGATGGGTTGATCTTTTGGTACATTTAATGAAGTCTGTATAAAGATACAATCAGATGTGTGAGCCTTCCCCTGCACTATATCTTCGGCAAGGGTTTTACATGAAGGTGTTCCACAACCTCCGCAATCGATACCCGGAAGAAAGGTTCGGATTTTACGGATCTTTTCCATTTTCTGCATTGCTATCTCAATATCTTCATCAAGTTTGAGCATGGAACGTGGTTCAATTTTTTCAATACTTATATTTTCTTTGATGTAATGGGTATGTTTATCTATGGTTTTATTGTTAATAATTTTGCCTTGCTCTCTGTCTGATTCGTATCTGATAATCCGTTCTTCGAGGCGTTCGCATGTCAGAAATCTGTTTGCAGTGGTAAGAATACCTCCCGCACAACTCTGATCGCATGCCCTGACTTCAATAAAATCGAAATTGGTAATATCATTGTTTTCAATTCCTTCGAGAAAATCAATAGCATTGGAAATGCCATCTATAGACAAGCATCGGCCATTAATATATTTAGCCTCGCCTCCGGTAAGGCTCCAAAGCATTTCTTCAGGGCGCAGTTGTTCTTTTTCCGGCACTATGCAGGTTGATTTCTGTTCTTTCTTAAATCCGGAGTAAACTTTATTAAATATCAAATCCATGTTTATAACCCCATCGATAGGAGAATGTTTCTCTCCAACAGGGCTCTTTACTGCTGCTATTTTAGCTGCACAAGGTGTAACATAAAAAATGCCAATATCTTCAGGAGCATACCCGCGTTCAATCAATTCTTTTTTATAGGAAAGAGCAGCTAAATCCAATGGTGCCTTAAGCAACATGATATTTTCTGCCAGGCTTGGAAAACGAACCTGAATAAGCCGGACAATGGCCGGACAAAATGATGAAATGATTGGTCGGATAGTGGGGTGCTGGGCAACATATCGGTTGATCTCCTCTGTTAATATACCGGCACTATGTTCCACCTCATACACATGAGTAAACCCCTGCTCAAGAATACCACTATAAATTTTACGTGATGTATGGTGTCGGGGAAATTGTCCAATTAATACCGATGATATTAAAGCAACACGGGCTTTGTATTTGAATATATCATTAAAATCGTCATGTTTTATTATAATTGCATTTACAGGACAGGCTTGCATGCAGTTACCACAGTCAATGCACCGGTTTGAAAGGAGTTTTGCCTTACCATCATGTACGCGTAAGGCTTCAGTCGGGCATACCTTTATACAATGTGTACAACCAACGCATACATCCTCAAGAATAGTAAGTGCATGATGAAATACCTGTTCTTCCATTTATGTAATGTATGTTGTTAATTCAACAATTGTTCCTTTTCCAACCTCACTGGTTACTTGCATTTCATCTACATTCTTTTTCATGTTCGGAAGTCCCATGCCGGCACCAAATCCCATTTGTCTTACAGCTTCTGTAGCAGTAGAAAATCCTTCCTGCATAGCCTGCTCAATATTAGGAATTCCTGGCCCTTCATCTTCAATTTTCAGATAAACTTTAGAAGGATCAATAAATACGGACATTTTGCCTTTGTAAGCATGCGCAACTACATTTACTTCAGCCTCATACATAGCAACTGCAATGCGTTTAATATGTGCCGGAGGAATGTTTATCTGTTTTAGAATCTGTTTTACTTCACTGGATGCTTGTCCCGCCTTGGTGAAATCACCTCCCTCTATAACAAATTCAAGATTCAACATAATTAATATACTGGTTGAATACCTGATTTGAATAACATACCACACGTTGCAAACATTGATTTTTCTGTAAGAATAATCCCTATTCCTTCTTTTTCAGCAAGATTGATCATTTCTTTCGAGGGCTTTTTATTTCTTACAAACAGAATGTTTTTAATATCTGCCATTTCAGCAGTGCGTATAGTTTGCATGTTTGCTAATCCTGTAATTAGCAGAATAGCACTTGTATCAAGTGTTAGAACGTCACTCATCAAATCAGATGCAAATGCTTTATTGACTTCAATATCGGAACTTTTCCCCTCACAAATTATTCTTCCGCCAATAATTTCCGC
>JAHEEB010000101.1:0-7223 GCA_024640925.1 Bacteroidota bacterium
GCAAATTCCTGAGAATTCATCATATCCATTTTTTTCCATGGTTCCTGGTATCCTCGATAATAATTAAAATTAGTAACCATTTTTCCGACTTGGCCCTTTTTGGTGGTCACAATTATCACTCCATTACCACCAGAAACGCCGTAGATTGCAGCTGAGGCAGCATCTTTTAAAATCTCAACCGATTGAATGTCGTTAGGATTTAAACCTGTCAGACTTCCTTCTACACCATCAACCACAACCAAAGGATCGGTTCCATTTACTGAAGTAATGCCCCTAATCTGAATTTTAACCTGACCTCCAGGTATACCAGACAAAGAACTTACACTTACCCCAGCAGCCCGACCTTGTAATGCCTGATCAATACTAACAGTAGGCACCTTTGTTAGGTTTTCAGCGGAAACAGATGCAACAGCACCAGTTAAATCGCTTTTCTTTTGAACCCCATAACCAGTTACTATTACTTCATTCAATCCAATTATATCTTCAGACATCGAAATATCTAATGTTGTATTGCTTCCAACAGCAATCTCTTCTGTCAGATATCCCATGAAACTGAAAACAAGAATATCCTCTGAAGTAACAGTAATGGTATATTTACCATCTAAATCGGTAATGGTTCCATTCGATGTACCTTTTATAAGAACAGATACTCCTGGCATTGCTGTGCCAGTTTGTCCGTCCTTAATAGTACCGGAAATTTCAATCTTATCCTGCAGTAAGCTTTTCGCTTTTGTTGTTCCTGTATTATTGCTAAAAACAGGAATAACTGCAAGAACCAGCAGCAAAACAAAACTTTGCAGCCTTTTCGCAGTAAAAAATAGAGTTAAAGTGTTTTTCATAGATTTAATAGTTAGTTATATGAAAATAATAATTAGCATGACCATTATTACTATGCCCAGCATAAGCAGAAACTCAGCAATAAGCAAATACCTGGCGCGTTTGTTTTTATTCAAGTTAGTAATTTTTTGGCTTTATATTCAGCCTGATAATGATTTCGTAATGGTTTTTTGAATACTTCTTAAGAGTGACTAAGTCTCACATTTTTGTCAGGATAAATATAGTATACAGAACTATATTTCAGCTTGTTATAATTGTGCTGAAATGTATCGAAAGTGTGCTTGGATGTAATCAAATATGCCAGATAAATTATTCCAATCTCATTGAAACCTTCTTCTGATTTCGTCCGGAAGAACTGCTCCCGATTGAAATTACATATGTTCCTTTCTGTATAAATGCCTGGCCTTTATCATCATATGTCTGTAACAAACCAGGATTTAGTTTGAAACTAATCCTTTTTGTTTCTCCAGGCTGAATTGTTACCCTGCTAAATCCTTTAAGATCTTCCTGGGGTAAATAGTCATCTTTTCTGGGATATGAAACGTACAATTGCACAATTTCATCACCTGCTTTTTTTCCATTATTTGTTACATCAACCGATGCGGTAACACTCTCATTTGGTTTAATCTGATTTTTATCCAGAATTATTTCTCCATAATTAAACGTTGAATAGCTAAGACCAAAGCCAAATTCAAAGAGGGGTTCTCCCTTAAAAAACCGATAAGTTCTTCCTTTCATGTTGTAATTATCAAATGCAGGAATATCATTTACCGATTTATAAAAGGTTACAGGTAACCGGCCTGCCGGATTATAATCGCCGAATAAAATATCTGCAATAGCCGTGCCCCCAGCTTGTCCAGGATACCATGCTTCTAGTATTGCAGGAATATTTTCCTTTTCCCAATTAATTGAAAGGGCGCTTCCATTTAAAAGAACCAGAACAACCGGCTTTCCGAGTTTATGGATTTTCTTTAACAGGTTTAACTGAACCTTTGGAATATCCATTGTAATTCTATCGCCACCGTAAAAACCTTCAACTTCAACAGGCATCTCCTCTCCCTCAAGATTTGGAGATAACCCGAGACACATTACCACAACATCGGCTTTTTTAGCAGCTTCAACAGCTTGGTTTTCAAGCATTATTTGCGGAGGTGACCAAACAAACTGCATAATTGCATTTCGTTCATTGTTGTAATATTCGATAATGATTTTGTACGATTTCCCAGCTACCAAACTGTTTTTTCTATATCTCAGTTTGTTGTGAACCCAGGTATCTGTTAAGGTATCTTTTCCCATTATAATCCGGCAACCCCTGGTACCTTCGCCTCCAAAGCAATATTCTCCGCTGACTTTGGGAATCAATACTCCAGTCCATCGTATACTAAAACTATCATCAGCTACTTCTGGTATCGGAGACTTCTCCCACCAGTTAAAATTAACAGAATCATGAATAATTGTTTTTACCGGAGTCCCTTTCAAGTTGGTATTGTTAAAAAACTCTGCTTTCAACCCTTTCTTATTCTTTGTTGAATCGATAAACAATACATCGGATGGAACCGGAGATAAATAGGGCAGATTATCTGCCAAATCGCACCCCCTGGCATAAATAATTTTTGTCTCTTTTCCAACTTTAGCAATAATTCCTTCCAGTGGAGTAACTGGAGCCGATGGAAACCCATTATAATTACCCAGGAGCACCTGTTCATCATTAGCGTTGGGGCCAATTACAGCAATCGTTTTCAAATTTTTCGACAGAGGCAACAAATTATTTGCATTCTTTAGTAATACCATAGATTTGCGGGCTGCCTCAAGGGCAACTTGTTGATGTTCCTTACTATCAACAACACTATATGGTATTTTTGAGTAGGGTACCATTTCATCCGGATCGAACATACCCAGCATAAACCTGGCTTTCAACAATCTCCTTAAAGCATTATCGATAGCTTCTTCCTGTATCAGACCTTCTTTAACCGCATCAATAAGTCCCGGAAAAACATCGCCACATTCCAAATCAGTACCAGATTTTAATGCAAGTGCAGCAGCGCTTACTGGTCCATCAGCAACATGGTGCCCCTGAAAGAAATCTGTTATTGCCCAACAATCGGAAACAACATACCCATCAAAGCCCCACTGATTGCGTAACAGTTCGTTTAGCAAGAAACCACTTCCACAGCATGCCGCACTATCGTATCGATTATACGCGCACATTACCGACTGAACATTAGCTTCCTGAACAGCAGCCTTAAAATGAGGAAGGTAGGTGTTATAAAAATCATACCCTGATATGTGTGCATCAAAAGAATGCCTGGTAGACTCCGGTCCGCTATGAACCACAAAATGTTTTGCGGTTGCAACCAGTTTCAGGTATCGGGGATCATTCCCCTGAAGTCCTTTAATAAAAGCAACGCCTAACCTACCGGTCAGATACGGATCTTCTCCATATGTTTCCATCCCTCTTCCCCACCTTGGATCACGAAATAAATTGATATTGGGTGACCAGTAGGTTAGTCCCTGGTATATTCCCCGCTTACCACGGGAAACAGCATCGTTATATTTTGCCCGAGCCTCATCTGATATAACTTCAGCAACATTATACATTTGTGTTGTATCGAACATTGCCGCCATGCCAATTGCCTGGGGAAAAACAGTTGCCAGACCGGCTCTGCCAACCCCATGCAAACATTCATTCCACCAGTTGTATGCCGGAATATTTAATCGTTCAATAGCTGGCGAATTATAGACCAGTTGAAATATTTTTTCTTCCAATGTTAGTCTCGAAAGCAAGTCATTTACCCTGACTTCGATATCCAATCCAGGATTCTGAAACGGATATTCATATTTCATACCAGACTTACACGTGGTTAACATAAAAGATAACCCTAAAACAAGCCCAAGTTGACCGATATGCCTAAGTAAATTCATGATTATTCCAGGTTTAGTTATACTATTTTATTTCTCGAATTAATTTTGTTTAAAAAAACATCACCCCTAAGAATGAAAGTAATAGAGTGACCTGTGATTGAATATTTATTTAAAATATATTTGATCACTCCCGGTGTATCGAATCCAATCGTAAGAAGCTTCGTTTGATGAAGGAATTCCCTGTGACGTGGCATATGCACCAAGCATTACCCCGGTAAAACCCCCTGCTTTTTCAGTACTCAAATAGGTTGCATCGATTTTATCCTTCAAAACCAGCCATTCATTTGACTTTGTGGAATACATAAAACTACAGACCGCACCATTGATTTCAACCTTTAAATAAATAGTTGCCAAATTATCGTTTAAAACAGATGAAGAAATTAGTTCCATTCCTGTTTTATCCTCTGAATTGCTTTTATACAAAGCAATTGCCGGCTTGCCATCTATTAATGTTTTAGCTAAAACATAAAAATGTTTTTCATTCATAAAAGCAGTCAATCCGGCTAATTCTCCAGAGGTTTTTGGTTTAAATTCCATAGAGGTTTCAAAAATGCAAGACAAATGTTGTTGTCTGCGAAGGAATGCAGCCGGATTTTGATCTCCGCTGAGAACCTCAGGTTGCAATTGAATTTTCAATTTCCCATCGCTCACTTTATACCATTCTTTTAAAGGTGTGCGAAGGAAAATCCAATATTTGGCAATTTGGTCAGTGTCAAAATTATCGGTTATCTCAAAATTTCCATTCTTAGGAAAATCCTCTTTTTTGTTTTTAACCAGATTAGGTACAGGATATGAGTATCTGACCACATCGAATCCGACATTTATTACCGGCCAGTTGTCTGCTGTCCAGGTAACAGGAGCCATAAATGTTTCGCGGCCTGTATTATATATATTTTCCTGGTATGGACGGCATCCAAGAAAAACTGCCCACCATTCGTTATTTTGTGTAAGGACAAAATCAGCATGACCGGTATTTGTCACAGGGAAGGGTCTGGAATTATCAAGATTCTTTTGAGTAAGAATCGGGTTGGCCGAGTAGTTTTCATATGGGCCATACACATTTTCAGAACGAAAAACAACTTCTGAATGATTAAAGCCAGTGCCACCCTCGGCAGCTATAAGATAATAATACTCGTCCTTTTTGAAAATATGCGGACCTTCTATCCAGACCGGATTTTGGGATATATCGGTACCCCCGTTGATCAGAAGTTTTCGTGGGCCAATGGTTTTAAGTGCAACCGGATCAAAATCAAGAAGCCATATGGCCCTATGCCCATCATAAAGCGGTTTGTTATCAGGGGCTTCTCCATTATGAATAATATAAGCTTTTCCATCATTATCGAAGAAAAGAGAGGGATCAATTCCCTGTACATCGGGTAGAAAAACAGGTTCGGACCAGGGCCCGGCAGGATTCTTTGCTGTTACTACAAAATTACCACCTCCATAAACAAACGTTGTAATCATGTAATAAATACCGTTATTATAACGAATTGTTGGTGCAAAAATACCATGCCACACTTCTCGTCCGCTTAGATTCAACTGCGATGGCCGATCAAGAATATTTCCAATTTGCTTCCAATGAACAAGATCGGTGCTTTGAAAAATCGGAACTCCCGGAAAATAGGCAAAAGTTGAATTCACAAGGTAATAATTGCTATCAACCCTGCAAATACTCGGATCGGGATAAAAACCTGCCAATATCGGATTCTGATATTCCTCTTTCTGTCCGAAGATTTTACAATTCGAAAAAACCAAGAATGCAACAAAGAATAATACTTTAATCTTCATATCTTTTTATTGTTTTACAAACTCTTTTAAACAAATCACCTTCCCATTATCATCCATTATTCTACAGATATACATCCCTGCCAATAAGCTGTGGATATCCATAGAAACATCTGTTTGCTCTGCTTTCATATACGTTGACAACAGATTTTTACCCTCCATATTTACAAGCTGTATTGTAACATTAGACTTAGAAACCAATCCACTAAGATTTAATTCATTACTGGCCGGATTTGGGAACAATATCAACTTTGAAATATCAACCGACAACGTGCTATTGACTGGCGCAGAAACATTGTTTTCGACAAACTTTGGACCAAAGGAATAGAGGATATATTCATCGGCAGAAGTAAATGTACCTTTCTGATAGGATATTGTTATAAGGTCTTCCCATGTTACTTTTCCAGATAATTGAAACACAATGTTGCCATCAGTATTATAATCGGCTGATAAAATCGATACTGAAACTCCGTTTACATATATTTTAAATTCAGAAACAGGTATTGTAGAATTCATTTCTTTTGAAAAACCAAGAACAATTTCAGAGCCCGAAGTATCTGTTTCAGCAAAGCGGAAACCTGGTAATTTATTCTCGATGGTTTCGGGACCAAAGAAGGGCAATTGCGCTCCATCAGCAGTAGCTACTGTATCTCCATCGTATATCAGAGAAGCGAATTGCCTGTATTTAACAGTATCTTTCAAACAGATTTGAAAGACGGTTGAATCTTCTGAAACCTTTATCACAGAATCAATTGTTGTTTCATCACCCATAAACAGGTGAAAATCTTCTTTTTTAACGGTCTGAGGATTGATTGCTCTGTCAAAGGTGAGTATTACACCCCGGCCATCTTTTGACTGAGCAACTTGTTTTAAAACAGGAGCTACAGCTGACCCTTCGGCATAATTTAAGACAAAAACCGAATCTCCGCCTGCTTTTGTGGCATCTATTTTAAATTCCTTAACTACTCCATTTCCATAATCTACAACAACATTGTAAAAACCGTAGAATCCTCTGAATTTAAAGGTATCTTGCAAATTAGCCTTCATTTTAAGGTTTGTAGACCATTTTTCGTGAATTAAATGATAAACCGTATCGGCAGCAATTTTTGGCACCCTGTTTTCGGTGTAGATACCCGAACCATCTCTCCAGGCATCTTTATCAGAGATACTCCAGAATACAAAACCATTCATTGAAGGATGGGAAAAAATGGTACGCATCATTTCGGCATATTCATTTGCCTGTGTTTGTTCTGAAACATTGTTCGCATCAATTTCCATATCAAACTCTGTTACTCTTATCGGCAAACCAAGGTCGGACATGTAATCAATTTTTGTTTTTATATCTGACCAATCGATAGAACCTGCCATATGACCCTGCACACCAATACCATCGATAGGTGCACCATGATCAAGCATATCCTTAATAAGTGTATGGTACTCAGGAGCTGCTCCCCAGACAATAATATTGAAATCATTCACATATAATTTGGCATCCGGATCCGTTTCGTGAGCCCATTTAAAACTATTCCAGTTTATTGAATCACCCACTGTTTCTGCAAGCCATGTTTCGTGACCTGCTGAGGGCTCGTTCACCACATCATATTCATCAACCCTGCCCTTAAAATAGTTAACATCGCGACGGATATGAGTTTCACAGGCTGCATATACCTGGGCAGGAG
>JAHEEB010000101.1:7233-9431 GCA_024640925.1 Bacteroidota bacterium
CCTCCCCAAAGCAAAGTATGTCCACGAAATCCAAAATCAACTTTTTCAACCCAATCAAGTACTTCGTTTATGGTTTCATAAGAGGTTACTCCCTGCGTTTTTTCGAGCCAGGGCCATTTGAAATCATTGCCTGTTACTCCATAATTAAAATATTTTGTAGCCACTGCCCGTCCCCAGACATAATCATCTGATCCCTGTATGGGAATCACTGTTCCCCATGGAAACTCATGCTTAACAAGTGATATTTTTACAGAATCGGTATATTCATTGCCCAGGGCATCATACACAACCACTTTATAATCGCGCTTGCGAATCTGATCAATTCTTTCTTCAGCCTTATCATACCAGGTTTGAGAGCATACATTGAGAGAAAACCCAGTTAATATGAAGAGGACAGGTATATATTTAAACTTTTTCATCGTATTAATCCTTTAAAAATTTATAATTCACAACACGTGTCATATCCTTGCTGATTCTCAGAATGTAAAATCCTTTATCTAAAAAGCTTATATCTAATTTTGAAATACCATCAAGATAAATAACCCCCGATTGGGTAAGCTTTCCCGAAAGATCAAAAATCTGATATGAATAATCAACTCCGGAACCATCCATTTCTAACATCAGAAAATCATGAGCCGGATTCGGGTAAACTGAAAGTTCGTTTGTAAGAACCTTGTTGCTTAAAGGCTGGACTAATGTAGAATTGTTCTCCACCGCAATGGAAAAAGCAGATATCTCGGCACCAAGTTCAGTTGACAATGTACCCGGAATATATTCCAGGGTAATAACTTCCGATTTATAAACTGGTTCAATAAGGGTTAATAGAAGCACTGTTGGTGTACCGGAGAGTTTTACATTGCTGACTCCTTTTTGTTCATTATTCGCGTTCGATACAAAGAACGGAAGTTGCAATTCATCTGCCGGATCCAATAAGTTGTTCTGAAAAGTAACCTCAACCGTTTTTCCACCTGCTGGAATAGTAGCCCCGGTAACTTCTTTTGTAAGTTCTATTACCTGAAAATCATCGAACCAGTATGTATCAAGGCTATGCAATGCCAGTGTTATATCATCGGCAGTAGTTACCGGTGATTCAATTGTTATTGTATATTTCTTCCATGCCTGAGTTAAACTAATTCCGTATGTTGAAGCATATTCGTCATATTCTGCCGTATACTTTCCAATAGTAAAATTTATTTTTGAACCAGCTGTTGCCGATTTTGCCCAAATAGAAATTTCATAGGTTTTCTCCTGGGTAACTGCCCATCCGTTTTTCTTCATTTGAATTGACCAGGAACTTGAGCCAAGAGTTGTAACATTTACGGCTAAACAGTAGTTCCCTTCTTTGGGGTTTTGATCAGTAACTGAAAAATTGGCGACCGAGCCCCCCAGTTGAAGGAAATCCCATGATGTGCCATCACCCAGTTCAAACCCGGGATTTGTTACTACAAGGTTCTGAGCATATAACTGATCAGCCCCCCAACTTATGAGTAGTAAAAGAAAATAAAGCTTTATAGGTTTCATAATACACAGGATTTGTTTTATATCAAGTTAATAAATTCTTTAAAAATTGTAAAATCAGAATTTTGAGTTGGATACCAAATATGGATCTGGTTCAAAGCCAAATGTACAATTCACCAATGCTTTTCGTGTGCGCTCCCGTATAAAATTTGAGCTCAATTTTTAGCAATCTTCATTTTTTACAGTTCGAAAAATGAAGCGACAGGTTAAAAAATCATGAATTTAAACAAACGAAAAAGTTTAACTTTGAGTTCTAATTAAAATGATGGAAAACAATATGGAGACCAGTCACCATAAAAAAAACGGGGCGAATCCGAAAAGCCAAAAGAGTAGGAAAAACCATATAGAAACTATGAAAAAACAATTTTTATCTTTCGTTCTATTATTGATAACAGCTGCAATATTTGCACAAAATCCGATAGAAAAAGGGCAGGCACAATTTAATGCTGGTCTTGGATTTTCTTCCTGGGGAGTACCTATTTATCTTGGACTTGACTATGGTGTTCATCCGGATGTAACTGTTGGTGGCGAAGTTTCATTTCGCTCCTATCACGACCATTGGGCTGGTGAAAGCTATAGCCATTCGGTTATTGGTATTTCCGGTAATGGGAATTATCACTTTAATACATTGCTTGACATTCCTTCAAACTGGGATTTTTATGCCGGACTTAATATCGGTT
>JAHEEB010000102.1 GCA_024640925.1 Bacteroidota bacterium
ATTTATAAGAGCTGCCACATTCCAGGTCAGTTCCATTCAGAATGGCAGAAGCAGAGGCATGAGCCGAATCTGGATGAGTCATGTGTGCACCAACTTTGTAAAAATTATCAATTGCACCACAGTCTGAGAGAATAATACCATCAAAGCCCCATTGTTCACGCAAAATCTGAGTCAATAATCTGTTACTTCCGCAACAGGGTTCACCTTCAAAACGATTGTAGGCACACATCACTTCTTTTACTCTGCCTTTCTGAACAGTAGCTTTAAATGCCGGCAGATATGTTTCCCACAGATCTCGCGGAGAGATGTTCTCAGCATTGAAGCTATGGCGATTCCATTCAGGGCCTGAATGTACAGCATAGTGTTTGACACAGGCATGCAGTTTATCGTACTGTTCCTTATCATCGCCTTGTAAACCAGTAATAACAGAAACTCCCATTTTGCTGGTAAGATAAGGGTCTTCTCCATAAGTCTCCTGACCACGTCCCCACCGGGGATCACGAAAAATATTAATATTTGGCGTCCACATGGTCAACCCTTGATAGCGCTTCATTTCACCCTTTTCCCGGGCTTGACGGTGTTTTACCCGTGCCTCATCCGAAACAGCAGTGAAAATCTGGTTTAATAAATCATCATCAAACGATGCTGCCATACCAATTGCCTGCGGAAATACAGTAGCAGTTCCATTTCTTGCAACACCATGAAGTGCTTCGTTCCACCACTCATATTCTTTAATATTCAGACGGGGAATGGCCTCTGAGGCATTCATCATTAAAACGGTTTTTTCTTCAATTGTAAGACGATTGATCAAATCTTCGGCTCTATCTTCAGCTGACAGGTTTTTGTTTTTATATGGAGGTTGATTACATGAAATTACGAATAAATAAATGGATAAACCTGCTAGTAAAACTTTTTTCATAATAAAACTTTTCTCGGGTATTTACATTAATTCAAAAAAATAATTGAGCTAAACCGTTTGTGCATGAATAAGAATGTTGTAAACCAGCAATTTTACAAAAGCTGTTAACAACTTCTAACTCGGTGTTAACCCAACTAAATCAATAGGTTAGAATTTATATTGAAATTCGTCTTCAATTGATTACTATGGGTTAAATATATGTGATTTTTAATATAAGAACTGATAGTATTGTCTCATTAATTAGTTTGGTTGTGCAGTCGATGGCATTTTCTTCTGTAATGCTTTATGTTCTTGAGTTTCGAAACAGTATTTTTTGAGTATATGAGAACCTGATTTCAATAAATGATATTTTATGACGAATTGTTTGTATAAATCTTCTTTCTATTGAGAAACTAGTGAGATGTTATCTGGAAGGTATCTGTTTAATTTACATTACCTACTATTGAAGGAAATCCCTAATTAAACAGAATATTTCACTAACAAATCTTATCCTATGAAAAGAAAGAAATCATATTTGTTTTTGTGGAGAAAATCTGAGCCGGAAACATTTTTGAACACCCACACCGGAATGAAATTCCACATATTTTTTTATTTCATTTTAACCTTGACCTTGTTTTTAATATCAGCCGATTTGAAGGCCGGAAATCAACCCGGGGTTGTTTCAGGTACTGTATTTGATGGTGAAACAGGCGGACCTTTGCCTGGTGTAAATGTGGTCATAAAAGGCAATAATAACGGTACGGTAACCAATCTTGATGGTAAATATACCATTACAGCTACTACAGATCAGATACTGGTTTTTTCATTTGTCGGTTATTTAACAGAAGAAATTATAGTTGGTTCTGATAAAGGAATGGATGTATCACTTACACCAGATATTGCCAGTCTTGATGAGGTGGTGGTAATCGGGTATGGAACAGTGAAAAAAAGTGATTTGACAGGTTCCGTTGTTTCCGTAAAAAATGAAGACCTGATGGCAATACCAGTAACCAATGCTCTTGAAGCACTCCAGGGGAAGGTTGCAGGTATGGATATGACCAAATCAAGTGGTGAGGCAGGAGCAGGGATCAATTTTTCCATACGTGGAAACCGATCGATTTCTGCTGCAAATTCACCTTTGATTATTGTCGATGGTATTCCTTACGGTACGAACCTCGACATCAGTCCTCAGGAAATTGCATCTATTGAAGTTTTAAAAGATGCTTCATCTACGGCTATTTATGGTTCCAGGGGAGCTAATGGTGTTGTTCTGGTAACTACAAAAAGAGGATCATTCAATAAGACCCGTTTAACTTATAATATGTATGCCGGACCAAATACAGTGGCAGGTTACCCTGAGTTTACCAACGGACCAGAATGGATAGAAATGCGCAGAGAAGCTTACAGAGCTGCTGATCAATGGAGTTCGGAGGAAGATGATGCCAGTATTTTCGGAACATATTATCAACTTATTCAGGATAAGGAATTTATCAACTGGCAGGAAGAAATCATTCAACAAGGATTTGTACAAAACCACCAGTTGAGTTTTTCAGGAGGAAGTACAAAAACGGTTTATTCTATTTCAGCTGACTATAATAAAGAAGAGGGAATCCTTAAAAACGATGTTTTTAACCGCTTTACTTTAAGATCAACCCTGGACCATACGTTTAACAATTGGATAAAAATAGGATCGAGTATACATTACAGCGTAACTGACCGCGACAGACGCGGCAATCCTTTCAATCAGGCAAATAAACAACCTCCGTTGGGTATTCCTTACGATGAGGAAGGAAATATCAATGTTTTTCCGTTTGGTAATGAAACATACAGCCCGTTAGCCGATGAAATTCCTGGTGCCTATACCAATAATGAAATAAGCAAAAAGATGCTGAGCACCAGTTATGTTAATTTCAAGATTTTAAAATCTCTTTCATTCAGGTCAACACTCGGTCTCACCTATAACGACGAAAGAACTGGATTTTTTGCAGATCGTTATTCTCTTAGCCGATCGGGGCAACCTTCGTATGCCAAAGCAGAGAATACCAATTCAAATAGCTGGCAATGGGAAAATTTTCTCACCTTCGATAAAAAAATAGGGAACCATGAAATACAGCTGGTTGCCGGTTCCAGTGCCTTTACATCTAAAAAAGAATGGTTTTTGGCAGAAGGTCAGGATGTTTTTTCGACGAACATGAAATTCTACAACCTGTTGGCAACCGATAAAACATTAATGAATGTCAATAGCAGTTATTCGAAGGAACAAATGTTATCTGTTTTTGCCAGGTTGAATTATACTCTGTTCGACAGGTATTTATTGACTCTTGTGTCAAGAGCAGATGGTGCCTCTGTTTTGGCCCCCGAAAACAAATGGCAGGCTTTTCCATCAGGAGCACTGGCATGGAAAATTCATGAAGAACAATTTATGAAAACACAAAGTGTGGTTTCCATGTTAAAATTACGCACCAGTTATGGTCTGTCGGGCAACAGTTCTGTTGATCCTTATGATACCGACAGCCGTTTAGGACAAACTATGTATTCGTGGGACGAAACCCCTGCTCAGGGATACTATTTAAGGACAATGGCAGCTGAAAATCTTGGATGGGAAACAACTTCAACTTTTAATGTTGGATTCGATTTTGGAATTTTCAGAAACCGGGTAACTGCTACTATCGACAGGTATTGGCAGCATACCTACGATCTGTTGTTGGAACGCAAACTGCCAACAGCCCTTGGATATTACAGTGTTACTGATAACATCGGCGAAACCGAAAACCAGGGGATCGAATGTACCATTAATTCTACAAATATTGCTAATGTTTCCGGATTTACATGGACTACCGATGTTACATTCTCCCGTAACAAGGAGAAGATTGTTGCACTGGCCGACTCAACAACAGCAGATATTGAAAATGGCTGGTTTGTCGGATATCCGATAGAGGTATATTATGATTACAAAAAAACAGGCATCTGGCAACTTGGAGAAGAGGAAGCTGCTTTGGCTTTTGGCAGTTTTGTCCCTGGTGAAATCAAAGTCTCTGACTATGATCAGGATAGTATATTCAGTGCTGAAGATAAACATATAATCGGCAATCCCAGACCAAAATGGACAATTGGTATCAATAACCGTTTTGATTACAAAGGAGTTGACCTTTCATTCTTTGTTTTTGCCCGTATAGGCCAGATGGTAAATAGCGAGGCTCATAGCCGATACGATATGCAAGCTCTTGGTGTAAGTATAAAAGCAGACTACTGGACACCTGCAAATCCCACCAATGAGTATCCCAGACCCAATGTTACAGCTCCTCACAGGGAACTTATTTCAACCTTGGGTTATGTGGATGGCTCGTTTGTTAAAATCAGGGACATTACCCTGGGATATACATTGCCTAAAGCCTTCACTAGCAAATTTAAAATTTCAAATCTTCGATTGTATTCAACCATGAAGAACTATTTTACTTTCAGCAAGGTAAATCCATATGACCCGGAAAGAGGCGGGAGTGCAAGCTTTCCAATGACTAAACAGTGGATTTTTGGAGCAAACCTTACATTCTAACATAACAAATTGAAGAACATGAAAACAAAAAATATATCAAAAATAACAGTCCTTTTTATTCTGTTGCTTTTTACGGGTTGTTCCGATTTTCTGGATGAAGAGAACTATACTAATATTACAGGTGATTCATTCTATTCAACAGAAAAAGGAATTGAGAGCCTTGTTAATGCTTGTTATACTCCTTTAAGATTCTACTACGGTAAAGAGTTCAGCCTTGTTTATACAGAACTGGGAACGGATATTATTACTGCCGGAAATGGAATGATTGACAATCCTTATACATACTATAGAAGCGATATGGTAAGGGTTATGGACAAAGAACGTGATAAAAATTCTGATTACTGGAGATATTTTTACCTTGGATTGAACAATGCCAACTCTGCTGTAGCGCGTGTTCCCGAATCTGATTTACCATTGGAAACCCGTAAAATTCGTGAGGGTGAAGTATTGTTTCTCAGGGCATTTTATCTTTGGCATATTGTAAACATATGGGGTGGTGTTCATTTCACTACTGAAGAAAGTACTGAGACTACAAGCCAGTTGAACATGACGGCGGAGAGTGTATTTTTTGATCAGATTATTGAAGATTTGCGTAAAGCCATTCCTTTATTGCCAGAAACAACTTCGGATTATGGAAGAGTTACAAAGCCTGCTGCACAGGCTTTTCTGGCCAGGACATATTTAAATGTATACGATTATTCTAATGCACTGGCATATGCCGATTCGGTAATTACACAGTATAATTATAAATTGCAGGATGATTTCTCTGATCTTTGGGATGTAACTAAAGAAAAGAACAAAGAGATAATTTGGTCCGTAGTATGGTCAGAAAATGACGAGTATAGTGCAACCATTCTCGAAGGTCAGCAGGACAATGATAATGAAGAATGGCTTGAACGAGCACCAGGAAGCCAATTGCATTTATTTTATGTAATGATCTATCACACAATGACAATTAACGGGCAGGTACCGGTAGCACGAGATCTGATAAATGGCCGCAGCTTTAACCGTTTTATACCTACACAATTTTTGCTCGACCTGTATAATGAAAAAATTGACTCTCGTTACAATGCAACCTTCCAAACTACCTGGTTGGCAAATACCGAGATCACTTTAGCTAATGGTGATACAATGCACATTGGCGACACAGCCATATTTGTTACTAAAGATGTTGTTTCGGAAGAAGTGAGAGCCCAAAAACCATATTTGATTTTCGACCGCAATGATTTGTTTGAAGAAGACGGTAATCCTGCAGGTACAAGACAAACAAACTTCACGTTGAAAAAATTTCTCGATCCCACCCGCGATCCATTGGATGCCAACGATCAATCAAGTGGATTTGATGTTTATGTTTTCCGTCTTGCCGAAATGTATTTTATTGCTGCCGAGGCTCAAATGTATCTTGGAAATAACCAGGGAGCAGCAGATTTAATCAATGTAATCAGAAGAAGAGCAGCTATTGACGGAACAGAAAGCCAAATGGAAATATCGGCAAATGATATCAGCCTTGATTTTATTCTGGATGAAAAAGCCAGGGAATTTGCCGGTGAATACATACGCTGGTTCGATCTGAAGAGAACAAACAAATTGGTGGAAAGGGTGCGGTTGCATAATACGGATGCTGCACCTAATATACAGGAATATCATCGTAACAGACCTATTCCGGAAAACGAATTGAATGCAGTTACAAATAAAGATGTATTCAAACAACACGAAGGATATAATTAGTATGTAATTAATTTTGAGCCTTGTTCGATTTAAATTATCGAACAGGGCTTTTTTACAATAATAGATTTCCAAACGGTAATAATGGAATTAATTATTAAAAGATGAAAAAGAATAATTTGTGTATACAGGTGTTGGTAGTCATTCTTCTGAATTTTATACTTCAAAATGCCAGTCCCCAACAATTGGCATTTCCCGGAGCGGAAGGTTTTGGAAAATATACCAAAGGAGGCAGAGGTGGTATGGTTTTAGTGGTGAGCAATCTGGATGATTCGGGTCCGGGAAGTCTACGAGATGCTCTTACTTCATCTTCTTATAAAGGGAAAAAAAGAACCATTGTATTTGCCATATCAGGCAATATTGAACTAACCAGTTCTATAGAAATAAAGTACGATTCCTGTATAACAATTGCCGGACAAACAGCTCCCGGCGATGGTATTTGCATAAAAAATTTCCCAATCAAAATTGGCGACTGTAAAGATATAATTATCCGGTATTTACGCTTCAGGCTTGGTGATGAACAAGATTGCGGAACAGGCTGCGATGAACTGGATGCACTTTCTATTCGAAAATGTTATAATATTATTCTGGATCATTGTTCATTAAGCTGGTCTATTGATGCTGTTCTTGACCTGACAGTACTAACCGGCTATAGCACCGTTCAATGGTGCATACTTAACGAACCTCTGAATATTTCAAAACATTCTAAAGGTGCCCATGGCTACATTGCCGGATGGGATGGCAACAGCTATGGAGGAGGCACCGTTTTGGGCGGGGGATCATATCATCATAATTTATTGGCTTCAGCAGCCTCCCGTACTCCTCGACTTGATAAATATGCAGGGGATAATGGAGAACGTGACTTAATCGATATTGTAAATAATGTTATTTATAACTGGTCAGGATATGGCGCCTATGGTGGCGAAGCAGCCAATGTAAACTGGCAGAATAATTTCCACAAATATGGCCCGAATACGTCCAAAAGATATCAAATTTTTCTTCCTGGCGATACATGCAGAATGTATGTCAACGGAAATTATGTTGATGGTTATCCGAATATTACTGCGGACAATAGCAAAGGCATAAGCGCGAGTACTTTACTCAGCGTTAGTCAGATACTTCAAAGTACTCCATATCCTGTCTGGCCAATAAATATTCAAACTCCCGACGATGCATATAACGCTATACTTGGACAGGCTGGTGCATTTATTCCCCAAAGAGACTGCTGTGATGTACGAATAGTTAATGATGTAATTAATCGTACCGGAAAAATTATTGATTCCCAATCGGAGGTCGGTGGCTGGCCTGTGCTGCATAGTACTGCTGTCCCCTCCGATATTGACCTCGACGGAATGCCGGATGTATGGGAAGATGCCCATGATCTCAATAAATCAGATGCTTCAGACAGAAATCTCCTTACAGTAAACGGATATACTCAACTGGAAGTTTACCTGAACAGCATTGAGTTTCAAAAATCTGTGCAAAATATAATATATAAATTTAACCCGAAAGGTGCTATAACTGTCAGCTGGGACGATACTTACATTGGTGAAGATAGTTTCCGTATTGAACGATCGGTAAATGGTGCCGGTTTTGAATTTATTGCCAATGTGCCCACAAACCTAACATCATATACCGATGATCTTTTTGAGCAGGCTCAGGGTATTCAATACAGAATAATTGCTGTTCAGCAGGGAATAACCGAAAGTGCAGCAGGAGAAACTATTGCTGCAACAGGAATAGAGCTGCAAATAAACGATACTATTTATGTAGGAGATTCAGCTGAAATAGATGTGCTTTTTGAGCCTGAAAATGCCACTAACCAACTAATAAAATGGGAATTGGAGCAGCAAGCGGATGGAATTGTCTGGTTCGATACTGTGAGTCTGATTGCCAAACAGGCAGGAGAAGTTACCATTACAGCTCAGTTAATGGATGGCAGTGGAATAACTTCATTAAAGAAGGTAGTTATTGAAGATCCTGTTTCAATCGATCAGGCAAACACATTAAATTTTAACAGGTTGGTTTCTGTTTATCCAAATCCTTCTTCTAATGGCAGGTTTATTATCAATATAGCTCCTGAATTATCAGAACCTTTAAAAATAAAAGCTTTTGATATTTCAGGCAGGTTAATATATGAAAATTCGGTCGATGAAAAGGGGAAAGTATTGCTAGATCATCAGTTTACCAATGGGATATATTTCATGAACCTTGAATCCGAGAAATATATGAATAAACTGAAATTAGTAGTGAACAGATAAATATTCTTTTGGCCTTTTGCTGATGGGACTTTGTAAACTCTTCCTGGCTCAAAGTGTTGCTTAGTTCAAGGTTTGAGCTTGTTATTCGGACATTCTATGGTTAGAATGGTTCGAATTACCCAGTCAGTTAAGTGGGTACAATTATCTCTCACTTTACTTTATGATATCTGCTTAAGCATGAAGGCTTTATCTGTATTCTAAATTTTTTTCTACTCCGATTTTGAAATTCAATAAAAAACCCCGATAAATTTTGCTCTATCAGGGTTTTAATTATTTTGAATGAGATTGAGATCTAAATAGACTTTGCCCCTTCAAAATCCAGGGTTGTAAAATAGTCATCCAGGGTTTCTGCACGCCTGATTTGTTTTACTGAACCATCTTCACAGAGAAGAAGCTCTGATGAACGTAATTTTCCATTGTAATTGAAACCCATTGAATATCCATGAGCTCCTGTATCGTGAATTACAACAATATCTCCCCGTTCCAGTTCCGGCAAGAGCCTGTTAATGGCAAACTTATCGTTGTTTTCACATAAAGAGCCTGTTACATCGTACAATGTATCGTGTGGAATGTTGCTTTTGCCCATAACAGTGATATGATGATAGGCATTATACAAGGCAGGTCTCATAAGGTTTGCCATGCACGAATCTAACCCGGCATATTTTTTATATGTATTTTTTATATGTAGTACTTTCGAAACCAGGTAACCATAAGGTCCTGTAATAGCTCTGCCCGATTCAAAAAATACTTTCAAAGGTGGCAATCCGTTTTCCTTTATATGTTTATTGTAAACTTCTTCAATACCTTTACTCATAAGTTCCAGATTTACCTCCTGAGTTCCAGGTTTATAAGGGATACCAATACCACCGCCCAGGTTAGCAAATTCAAACTGTATGCCCAACGTGCTGCTGATTTCTGCAACCAGTTCAAACAGTATATCTGCGGTTTCTATGAAATAATTATAATCTAATTCATTCGAT
>JAHEEB010000691.1 GCA_024640925.1 Bacteroidota bacterium
AGAATCTAAGTCGGCTGCGGTTATATTATTTAAAATTGGAACCACATTTTTAACCGGACTTAAATTCTCCTGTTTTGTCAGGAATGAAATTTTAACACCACTCACAACAAAGTTAACCTGATCAAATCCAAAAATATCTCTCGAATCAATAGTTCCAATGGTTTTTAGTTCCTTTTCAATAGCCGGCCAGTCAACTGTTGGTTTATCCTTTTTTAAATTAGTAGACCATTTGCAAAAATCCAGGTCTTCACTTATCCGTTTATTAATCTGTAATGAAATTGCAGTGCCTCCGATTAAAGTATAACCTTTGAAGCAGTTTAATTTTGAAGTTGCCTCAAATATTTTCTTAGTGTTTTCTGCTAATCCTTGCATATTAATGATTTATAACGTTTGTTTTTCTGTTCACGGATATACCTGTCAGGGTCTTTAATATTAAACAGCAAGAAAGAATATAACCGGTTTAATCCATGGTACATAGGTTCCTGTGAGAGAATCTTATCCTTCCAAACCCTTTTTATTTTTATTTTTGGATAAAGTTGAAATAAAATTTTTATATCATCAATATCCAGATGCAATAATACTTTTTCAATCAAAACATTATCAGGTATTTGATTTGTCGGGAATTTATCATAAGACCAAAAAGCATGTTCTGTATGAAGTTTTTTTATTAACCCATTATAAAATTGATCATTCATCTTTTTGTCATCTTTCCTCATAATTGTTTGGGTTTGGCGAGACTATTCAATTAGTATATAAAAACTTCTTGTCAAGAAAATTAATGATTTTTTTATCAAGTGTCCAGAGTTTGCAATTGTGTTTTATTGTACAATGAATGATACTGGCATCGATAATCTTTATATCTTTTGATACTAGTTTTTTATCGAATGACAGTTCCCCTGCATGAATAAAAAGCCCCGGTTCTTCTATTTTTGAAAGATATTTCCAAAATTTGAGAATATAATCCCTTTCCCTTTTGTTTAATGCCCCTTGCAAAAGCTCACCAAATATAGGTTCGATGGCATATATCATACGCGCATCAATAAGTACCTGAACCTCTTGAGAATATGGTTCGTTACCTTTAAAATATTCTATCCAAACGGAAGTGTCCAAAATAATCATTCTTTTATTCCCTGTTTAGAGATCGGATTTCTTCAGCTGAGTGTTTGAACTTCAATGGATTTTGTTTTAGTTCCCCGCTGAGTTCCTTCAACTTCTTCATAGCTATAAACTCCTTTAGTGCTATTTTCACCGCCTCTGTAATGTTTTTTGCGTTTGAGTACCTGATAGCATCGTTAATCAAACTATCTTCTATCATTGCTGTCACTTTCATAATTACTCGTTTATAAAATATACGAACAAAT
The DNA here is from genome assembly GCA_024640925.1 of Bacteroidota bacterium. Taxonomy (GTDB): domain Bacteria; phylum Bacteroidota; class Bacteroidia; order Bacteroidales; family UBA10428; genus UBA10428. The sequence continues at coordinate 1,362 of JAHEEB010000691.1, forward strand.
ATACGATATGATATCGTATATTTAAAAATACTGATATTATTTTTAAATTTTATAGGAAGAATGGGGAAACAATTTTAATTTATTTCGGTCAAATTATTTGCATTCATATAAAAATTCAATGTTTCCAAGGTTCTATTAAAGGATAACAAATACTAAAGATCTTCTTTTTTTAATCACTTCCTTCTAAAAAAAAGACAAAAAAAAACCAGAAGCTAAAATTAAGCCCCTGGTTTTTAATGTTAGTCATTTTTGCCAATTATAAAAATTGCTTTATAAGAATTGACTTGTAATATGTTGGCAATGAATTAAAATACACATTAGATTTTACATTTGCTTATTTTCTCAAACGTATCTTCTAATCAATAACAAGTTTAGGGTTTCTATTGGCCACTGACTTTTCAAAGGTGACGTTGAGATCTGCAAGTGACTCAATACCAAATTCTTTAAGAGCTGACATTAGCTGCTCTCCTTTAATGTTTTTGTCGCGAAGTTCAATTACAAAATCTTTTAACGATTGAATCGCAGATAAAATCTTACTGATTTCTTTTATTAAAGGTATCTGAGCCTCTTTGAGTTCGTTGTATGCCCTTTGTCGCAAATTATCCGATTCCTGGAAGGTCTCTACTTCTTTCCTGAAGGTTTTCTCCAGTTCAGTTTTATAATGTTCCAGCGATGTGGCAACATCACTTAGTCTTTCATTGATAAGTTCAATTTGCTGTTCCTTTATATCCTCAATTTCTTTGAAGGTAGCTTCGAGGCGATCTTCATAATCGCCAAATTTTTCAACAACAATCCATAAATCGGCAACACTTTTTACTGGATAATCCGCCTCTTCTACCATTCCTAAAATCTCAACCCGCAAGGCATTAATAGCCGAAAAGCCAGGCTTTACTGCGGCAATGGCAAATACGCCCAAAGTAGCATAAAGTCGAAATTCGGGAGTAATACCAGGTATAAACCTGCTGATGTAATAAATAAAAGCAGCGTTTAATGTGTGAAGAACTATTGCTATAATTCCAGCCCGTTTCTTTATATTTTTAACCCTATTTAAATCGTTGGTTAAATCAATTGATTCAGGTTTTTGAGGATGTTTTTGGCGCCTTTCGAGATGGGTTTGAGCAGCTCTGGCAATAAAATAAGTTCCTCCAAGTATAAGGCTCATTGTTGAAACATACCACAAATATAAAATTGCTGTTATCCATACATGAAACTCATATTCGACAGCACCATATTGAACGGTAACCCACTTAATTGCCATAATAGCCAAAACCGAGCCCACAATCCAAAAAATCCATTCTATCAACGCATTAATAAAATATTTTCTACTGTTTTCTCTTAATAATTCTTTCATTCTTTTATTTTTAGTGCCAGCAAAATTAGTTTTTTAAAATTAATACCTATTAAGTGTACTATAGTTGTTTAGTAAATCATTCTATTTGAATATACCTTAAGCTTTGATAGTTTAGGGTATAACCTTACCAACACTTTGCATTGAAGCTAAAAGGTTTATTTAGATCTAAATCTGGACATACAGTTTATCCTGCACAAGTTTGGAATGCTGTGAGTATTCAGTTTTTGGCTCTGGTTTAATCTGAAATATTGCCTGATTTATAAGCACTTTACTAAAACCGGATTGAAAATTTAAAAAAGTGAACAGGTTGATTTTTTATTTCCCGGTGGACTATCGTAAATAACTTCTGTATTTTTTATAATAAAAATGCATTCTCCGGTATTGTTCTGGTGAAAAAATACATCTGCAGTCAAATGGTCCATTTGTCATAAAATTACTAACCGATGGAACATAATATTCTCCCATGGGATCTTTAATTCTTCCTGTAAATTCACATTCATTGTTCACCTGGCCTAAAATACCTGGGTCAGCGTAGGTATCGCAGATGAGATCGCCGGCAACTTTGCAGTTGTTTCCATCAACTCTCTCCTGCCCTAAGCCGGCATCGTAAGTAGATAATAATCCGAAGAAATGACCTAATTGAGTTATCAATGGCTTTTCGAATACATAGTCTTTGTCAAGAAATATCGTATTATGTGTTGTGTCATCGGGGAAATAGGTTAATCCATAATAATTGGTGCCGGATATTAAAATAGTATCGACCAGGAAAAGATTGATGCATTTTTCTATTGAATGTTTT
>JAHEEB010000692.1:0-3078 GCA_024640925.1 Bacteroidota bacterium
CTGAATAGCTCGCAATCTTCTATTTTGCGGGCTTTTCAGCTTTTCACTCTTCACTCTTCACTCTTCACTAATTACTGATCACTGATCACTAATAACTAGCAACCAATTCAGCTTTTTTTACAGTATACATCAGTCGGTTTGGATCGTCCTTGTTGATTACAAGTACACCTTTAATTTCAACAATTTTATCTTGTTTAACATGCACAAGATCAAGTTCTCCATCTTTCGGTATTAATTCAATAACCGATTCGGAACACTTACCATTGCTTATGAAAACTTTTTCTGATGGTTTGGAAGCTAAAGCAATAATTCTTGCAGTTGAATCTACAGGTATATAATAACCCTTAATCCTTATGGATTTGCCGTTTAGGTCTTTAATGCTTTCGCTAAACCTTGGCAGGTCATAATAACCTTCGTAATCAGCAACATACGTAGTATGCCATTTCACTTTTGATAAATATTTCCACGTTACAGATTTCTGTGAAAAACAAAGGCAGGCTACTGAGAAAAATGAAATTAGAAGTAAAGTTCTCTTCATACTTTGTGTGTTTTTGAAATTCTGATGTTTGATTATTGACATTAATTTAAAAAACGTACTAACTGTACAAAAATAATAAAATCAATTGTTTATGATACGTATTGATTATAAACAATGTATAATATTTTGACAGAAATGGAGTTTTGCATGTACAAACGCAACAGGATAGATGATGAGTTAAGTCATCCAATGATTAATGATTCATCATTAGTTACAGGAAACAATGGTCATTTATGATTATCAGGATGGTTATGAAACAGAAAACCTGTTGATAAATGCTTGTGTATTGTACCATCGTGCCTATGTGGGTACTCACCAATTAGGTTAGTCCTGAGTAATAGGTCAGTATCGGAGAGAATTTCGTTGCTGTTACCGGTTTTTTCAATAGTATGTTTTTCAGATAATACTACCACCCTCGATTGAAAGTGATTAACCAGCTCAAGGTGATGAGTTGCAAGGATAATGGTCTTTCCTGCCTGATTAAGGGTAAAAAGCAATTCTATTAAAAATGAGCGGGTTTTCGGGTCCAGTCCACTTACAGGTTCATCTATGATAAGCACTTCGGGATTTGAGGTTAGTACTGCTCCAATTGCAACACGTTTCTTTTCACCGCCCGATAACATGTATACAGGCCTGTCGCTAAGTTCGGTAATGTTAAGCATTTGCATAACCTCATTGGCACGTTGACTGGCACTTTCTTTAGAAATACCCAGTTGCAATGGCCCGAATATCAGCTCATCGAAAACAGTGGGACAGAAGAGCTGTGCATCGGAATTCTGAAAAATATAAGCGACCGATGACCTGAATTTTTGGTTAAACCTTCCAGTTTTAAACGATTTCTCATTAAATTCTTCCCCTTTATATGAAATAGCGCCCTCACTCGGATATACCAAACCACACAATATATTTAGCAAAGTGGACTTGCCGCTTCCGTTCGAACCGATTATCGCTACTATTTCACCCTCATTTACAGTTAGATTAATGTCTGTAAGGGCAACCTGGTTTTTAAGGTATTGATATCCGATATTTTTTAACTCAAATAGTAAAGACATGGAAGTAATTTATTAAGAATAAAATGCAGAAAACGAACAAGAAAGTAAGGATAAACAGGTAATCACCAGGTTTCAATTTTTCGAAATAGCAAAAGTTAACTTTGCCATTAAAACCTCTTGCAAGCATCGATTGGTAAACTAATTCGTAACGTTCCCACGATTTTCTGAAGAGATATCCTATACGTCCGGCAACAATTTCTTCTGCTTCTTTAACAGATCCCCTGTTCCACCAGCGCATTTTTATTGAATGATAGGTTTCTACAACCGTATTGGAAAGAATAAAAATAAACTTGTAGGTTAAGGTTAATGTGAGAAGGAAAATATGAGGAATTTTAAAAAAGGACAGCGATTTTACAATTCGATCAAAAGTTGTAGTAGATACAACAAGCAATACGATGGAAACGGAATTGATTACTTTAAAGGTTAACCTGAGAACTGACTGAATTCCTTCATGAGTCACAAAGATCTCTTGTGGAATGGTATAAATCCACCATGTGTATGATTTTGAAAACTGTAAAACTGTAAAAGCCCTTTCACCTTTGGTAAAAATATTTAAGGAAGCAGGAATAAATATCAGAAAACCGAAAACAAAACCAATAGCAAAAACTCTTTTATAAATATGAATGAAATCAAGTTTTGATAAGAGACAAAGAAACATGAGAATCGAAGCAATAATTAAGTGACAAATAATCAGGCTTGTTGAACTGACCAATACTACAAAGAAAAGCAGAAAAAGTACCTTAACGCGACTATCAAGCGATTGAAAGAACCCATCTTTCTTTGCCGATAACCATTGCATAAATGTTGCAGAAACAAATGATGCTGAACTTTTTATTGTTTTGTCAATAAATGAAAGCTTATTACTCTCATTTGTTGTCTTTATTTCAATAATTTCTTTCTGTAATAGAAATGATGGTATCATTCAGTATTCTCGCCAAAGTATAGTTGTCCCAAAAGTAAGGATTAAAATAATGCTTTGGGATAAAATATATGAATCAATTAAAGCTTGATTTTTTTTTATAGTTTAATAGACCCAACGTTTTGTTTAATATTCGATATTCATTTAATAATCAACAAAAATAGATAATTAAAACAGAAAACCTGACCAAGCACTTTGGCAAAGCATTGGCGGTCGACAATCTTCCATTTTTTAAAAGGAACCGATGGGTATTTAACAAAGCACAGAAATAAGTCTGCGAAAAACAACTACCGGTAAGCCAACCCGAAAATCCTATCGGAGTTGTGGTTAGTGAAAATATATAGAGGGTCGGTTTGGTTAGGTGAGAGGGAGTTTGTATATTGGTTGATAAATTAATTATCTACTTTTTTCATGAATTATAATAAGTTGAAAAAGCTAATAGAAAAAACGCAAAAAGTACTCAAAGAGATTAATCTTATTGTATTAGCAACTATTATATTTTTGCTATTTAAAGGTTTAGTCGAATCTACAATATGCTTTTTAATTGTTGTTCCAATTTTAAGTAAGCT
>JAHEEB010000692.1:3088-3510 GCA_024640925.1 Bacteroidota bacterium
TTAATTTTTTGAGTGATTTGATTTTTATAGGTCTTCTAATATTTATAATCCTATTTATAAGAAAAAAGATTTTAAGAAATTTCTATTTATCAAATCGTTTCCTTTTTGTCAGTGTAATCATTATTTTTATCTATTTGCATTATAGAACTTACAACCATATTTGGGCTTTTACGGGATTAAGTATTTATGAACCCGTAAAATATTTAGATATAATTCCATTTTTTTTCTTGGGCATTATCCTAATTAAATTATTTCATAAAAATACTCCAATAAACACAAACCATAATAAAGGATTTTATCTTGATTTGCCTCTAGGAAAAAATGGATCGGATTTGCTGAATCGTGAAAAAATCGCAAAACATATTGCTTTTGAAATATTAAATACAAATTCGCCAGATTCTTCCTTTGCAATTGGAATTTCA
>JAHEEB010000693.1 GCA_024640925.1 Bacteroidota bacterium
CCTTAGAAAGTAACATTTACACCAAAAGTTGTTGAAAATGACTGTGGGTATGGGTTTACATCGGAATATTCCGGATCGAACCCTTCGTAATTCGTAAGAATACCAACATTCTGTAAATCGATATAAAACCTGGCAGATTGAATTGTATTCAGAATGTTTTTAAAAGGTAAAGTATAACCCAGTGTAATATTTTTCAACCTCAAGAAACTGGCATCACGTAGGTAGAAATCATTATCAACACTATAAAAAGCATTGCTGGATGGAAGGTGTGTATTATCGGTTGGATTATAGCCCGAATACATATCGGTTGCTACACCAGGGAAAATTCCATCCGTATTATCAGCTGTCCAGACATCTTTTATGTTTGTCAGTACATTGCTGGGTGCATCGTAGCCAATGCTATAATCGTTAGTTCCTGATGAAGGCCCATTTGGACGATATCCGTATATAGCAGAACGTTTTAAGAAGCCATAGAGATAGATATTCAAATCAAAACCTTTAAATGTAAAACTATTTCCTAATCCAATACTCCATTTCGGGTCGGTATTTCCAATCTGCTCAACATCGTTGATATCCAATACTCCATCTTCATTTAAATCGACATATTTAACACTTCCAAGGTATGCATCAGGCATGTATGAAGGTCTGTCTGCTTCCGATTGAATAATTCCATCGGTTCTCCAACCATAAATTGCATGAATTTCGTCGTTTTCACCTTTATATGATGGCAAAGCGACTTCAGGATCGCGGGTTACCCAGAAAGTTTTATATGTCGACAAAGACAAATCGGTGGACCATTTAAAGTTATTCTTTGAAACATTGTTTGACCTCAAGGTAAGCTCGTATCCAGTGCTGCGTGTTGCACCCACATTTTTAACCACCTTTCTGACTGCATTGTTACTATACAAACTTGAATAGAATAGAAGATCTTCTGCTGTACGGTTAAAATAATCGAAAGAACCAGCAATACGGTTAGCCAATAGTCCGAAATCTAATCCAATATCAATTGTTACATCTGTTTCCCATGATAAATCTCTATTTTCTGCCTGTCCTAAAATTATACCAGAGTATGTATTACTTCCAATTGTATATGATCCGTACGATTTATAAAGTTGCTGCCAGTTTTTTGCAACATTATCGCTACCAACAGTACCATAACCGGCCCTCAGCTTAAGTTCTGATAAAAACGTAAGATTTGACATAAAATCTTCTTTGTTAATTCTCCATGCACCAGATACTCCCGGGAAAAAACCTTGTTTTTTATTTGGAGCAAACACTGATGAAGCATCAAGACGACCAACCAATGTAATCAGGTATTTATCCATAAGAGAATAGTTAATCCTGTTAAACTGAGATATTTTGGTTATTTCGTTTCTGTAAGAGCTAATTGTATTTTGTAATAATTCGCTTGAAATTCCTACATTATTGTATCCAAAAGCATCAGTAAAATATCCCCTTCCTACTAATCCAAAACCATCGTCAATTGTTCTATAATATCCGGCACCGGCAACAATTGTAAGGTTGCTATTGCCAAATGATTTTGAAAAGTTTAAATAGGTTTCAGTAGAATAATTATCTAATCGGGCGTTACTCAACTGAGCCATACCATTGGATATATTGCTTCTTTGTGCACTTACAGGCAGATAAAAATTACGATTTGAACCTTGTCTGTCAATGCCACCAGTAGCTGTTAATTTTAGACCTTTTATTATATCGATATCAATTTTAGGAGTAAATGAAAAACGTGTTGAACGTGTTTTATCGTCGATAATAAAGAAGGAAGCAGGATTACTAATTAATGGATCGTATGAATATGTGTATTTTCCATACTCATCATAAATATCCATATCAGGAGCAAAAGAATAAGCAGCCTGGAGCATATTGTATTTTTCAACACCGCCTGAGTTAGAACCAGTAGAAGCATTTTTACTGCTGATTTGACTAAAGTTCACCTTAAGGCTTGTATTTACCCTTTCACTGATTTTCTGATCAAGGTTTATTCGACCTGTATAACGTGAAAATAGTGAATTTTCAAGAATTGCTTTGTTATTGTAATAGTTCAATGAGGTATAAACAGTGGTTTTATCGTTACCTCCTGTTATAGATATATTATGTTCATTAATGCTTCCGTTTCTCATAATAACATCGAGCCAATCGGTACCTTCGCCAACTGCATCTATTTCTTCCTGTGTAAATGGGGCAGCATATGTAAGGGTTGATGGATCAACATCGCCATAAGGGGCAGCACCCTGATTAAACAGGAATTTATCATAAGAAAACCTGTTATGCTGTTGTCTGAATTCCTTTGCATTTAAAAGCTCATAGTATTCTTTCGGAGTTTGTATGGTATAGCTTCCACGATAATCAACAGAAATTTTTCCTTCCTTCCCTTTTTTTGTAGTAATTATAATAACTCCGTTTGCAGCAGCAGAACCGTAAATAGCAGCAGCACTGGCATCCTTTAATACATCAATCGACTCGATATCGGCAGGATTAATAGTATTAAGCGGACTATGGTCTACACCTCCAGCAAATCCTAAATCTTCATCTTTTAAGCCTTGTTCGGCATTACTATATTTAGTCATAGGAATACCATCAATGATATAAAGTGGAGTATTGTCTCCATTTGGTGATAATTCTCCACGGATATTAATATCCAATCCACCTCCTGGCTGTGCACTACGCGAACGTAAATTTAACCCGGCTGCCCTGCCTTGAAGTAAATTATCAATTGATGTTGTAGCGGCAATAGGAATATCGTCGGTTTTTACACTTGAAACCGAACTGGTTAAATCGACTTTTCGAACAGTTCCATAACCAACAACAACAACATCGGCAAGTGATGTGATATCCTGAAGTAACGATACATTAAGTATTGTACTATTCCCAACTGCTTTAGTTTCTTTTAAAAAACCGACATAACTAAATACTAGAGAATCAGTGGGTGATGCATCAATGGAGTAATTCCCATCCACATCGGTAATAACTCCTTTTAGAGTTCCTTTTATCAGAACAGAAACTCCGGCTAAGGTTTCACCTCCATCTAAGGAGGACACTTTACCCGTTATTTTTTGCTGGGCAACCAATGTGCCTGAAAAAAAGAGTAAAGACAATAAAGAAATTAGTGTTAAGTGCTTCATATTAAAAAATTATGGGTTAGATTAATCCTGTTAATAGAATTAAAATGAAAATAAACAAACCAATAAGAATATATTTTATAACTGATGATATTGTTTTAGCGCGTTTTAAATCCTTCTCTGCATGTTTCATCCTTGTTCGAATTTGAATCGACAAGATACCCTGCGAATTGATTTTTGTGGTGATAACATTTCATCAATTGGGGAGGGTGTTTCCGTAAAATGAATAAAAAGCATTCCTATTTTTCACCAAATCTGATATTTCTCCTTGAGCTGAATACAAATTCAAGCATAACAAGATATAAGAAAGTTTTTCTATTCTTTTTTTAAAAGCAAAGAACTGAAAAAACCTACCCTAAAAAACGATTT
>JAHEEB010000694.1 GCA_024640925.1 Bacteroidota bacterium
TTTACTGGTTCGACGATGGCCCTTTTGGAGGATGCCGTATACCCGAAAAGTGGCAGTTAGAATATAAATCGGGTAACAGCTGGAAGCCTATAAAAGGAGAATACCCGGTTGTTAAAGACGGGTGGAGTAGTATTAAATTTTCACCCGTGAAAGCTACAGCTCTGCGGTTAAAAGTTAAATTGCCTGAAAAAAATTCGGCAGGGTTACATGAATGGGCAGTAGAATAAAGTGATAAAGTTAGTTTTAGTTTAAATGATAAAACCGAGGCTCTGATTGATGCCTCGGTTTTTTTTATGGAAAGATAAAAAGAAAGATTCCTTTTGTCGAAGGTAATTCTAAGGGTAGTTTCAGACTAATGAATTTTACTTAATCTCACCATCATAACCCCATGGGCAGGAATATTCAATTCAGTTGGTGTATTAGTCGATGAAAGATTTTTTTGAGCCCAAACATCATATACGGAATATTCTGTTTTCGTAAAACGGGCTGACTTATCTTCGTGATAGATACTTTGCCTTTGCCAGTCGTATTTTTCTTTCCATGGTATTTCGGAACGGTTAAGAAAGCAAAACGCCAACTCGTCGTTTTTAAGAAATCTCACCCAAACCTCATGATCTCCCAAATCAATAAACTTAATAGCCTGAAGTCCGAGCGAATCCTGGTCGATAGCAATTACGTCCTTGTTCGTAAGTATACTTTTTACTTCATCCGGCATATTTCTGAGGTCGTTTCCGGCCATTAAAGGCGCAGCAAGCATTGCCCACATTGAAAAATGAGTGATGTTTTCGTCGTGCGTCAGTCCTTTGTTCCCAACTTCGAGCATGTCGGGGTCATTCCAGTGTCCAGGGCCAGCATATGACCATAAATCGACTTGTTTGTCTATAATGTTTACAATTCCTAATCCACCCCAGTTAAGCTCTGCGTTGTAATAATTTCGGATATCGGCAGTAGTTCTCCAAAGGTTTCCAATGCCAGTTGCCCATTCCCAGGGTTTGCTTTCGCCCCACTCACAAATACTGAAAACAATGGGTCTTCCGGTTGCTTTTAATGCATCACTCATAGTTTTATAGGCAGCTTTCGCATTTTGACCTTCATCATAACACCAGTCGTACTTTAAATAATCGACTCCCCAGGCAGCATATTGTCTTGCATCCTGGAACTGGTAACCTCTGCTGCCAGGCCTTTCCTGACAAGTAAGTGATCCGGCGCAGGAATACACACCAAATTTAAGCCCCTTGCTATGAACATAATCGGCTAGTGCTTTCATTCCTGATGGGAAACGGTTGGGATCGGCCAGGATATTTCCTGCACTATCGCGTCCAACCTGCCAGCAGTCATCGATAACAACATAATTATATCCGGCAGTACTCATCCCGCTATTGACCATTGCATCGGTCATTTCTTTTATTAGTTTTTCACTTACATCGCATCCAAAGTTGTTCCAGCTATTCCAGCCCATGGGCGGAGTGAGAGCAAGTTTATCAGAGGTTTGTGCATTTACTTGTACAGCAATTGCAAAAAAAAGGAAAATGGGTCTAAAGTTTTTCATACGATTAAATTGCCTTTGTTATTGTTTATAAGTTTTTAAAATGAATAATGTTCTGTTCTTTTGATAATTTCGTTTTGTAAATCATCACCAAGATTATTGAAATAATCAGAATAGCCAGCTACTCTGACTATGAGGTCCTGGTATTTTTCCGGATGTTTCTGCGCATCAATCAGAGTTTTAGCATTTACTACATTAAATTGTATGTGATGCCCATCAAGGCGAAAATAGCTGCGAACCAGCTGACAGACTTTATCAATAGCATCTTCGTTTTTAAAAAACGAAGGTGAAAATTTTTGATTTAACAAAGTTCCACCTGTTCGGATGTGATCGAATTTTGATGCTGACTTGATTGCTGATGTTGGTCCCTTCCTATCGGCTCCCTGTACAGGAGAAATCCCTTCAGACAGGGGCTCGTTTGCTAATCTACCATCCGGTGTAGCTTCAGTTACGCTGCCAAAATAGACATGGGAAGTTGTTGGCAGCATATTAATATGGAATTTTCCGCCGCGATAATTTGGCCTGTTTTCCACTGATTTATAGAATGTTTCGAAAATAAAAACGGCATGGTTATCGGCATAATCATCATCATTTCCGTATTTTGGGGTGTTATATATTAAATCTTTCCTTAATTCTTCGTATCCCTCAAAATTCGATTCCAGTGCCAAAAGCAGTTCTGTCCATTCAAATGTTTTTTTATCGTAAATATGGTATTTTATAGCTGTTAAGGTATCAGTAAGTGTTCCAAGTCCAACCCCCTGAATGTAGCTTGTGTTATAGCGAGCACCTCCTGCATTATAATCTTTTCCATTTGCAATGCAATCATCAATCAATAAAGACAGAAAGGGTACTGGCATTTGTTCGGCAAAAATTTGCTCGACGACTAAATTTCCGTTTATTTTAATATTTGCAAAATGTTGAACTTGTGTTTCGAAGGCTTTTAGTAATTGATCGAACGTTTTAAATGAAGAAATATCGCCGGTTTTAATGCCTATTTGTTTCTTTGTGCGTACATCATATCCATTATGAAGGGTAATCTCAAATATTTTAGTAAGGTTGAAATAGCCTGTAAGTATATATGCTTCTGTGCCGAAAGCTCCAGACTCGACACATCCGCTGGCCCCACCATTACGGGCATCTTCAATTGCTTTACCCTGACGCAGAAGTTCCTGTATGATCGCATCTGTATTGAAGATAGAGGGTTGTCCAAACCCGGTTTTTGTTATTTTTATTGCTCTTTTAAGAAATGTGTCAGGATTCTTTTTACTGACCTGGATCATTGAACTTGGCTGTACAAGGCGCATTTCTTCAATTACATCGAGAATAATATACGATAATTCGTTTACGGCATCAGAACCATCTTCTTTTAATCCACCCAGGTTAATTAATGCAAAATCGGTATAGGTATTGCTTTCAAGTGCAGTAACTCCAACTTTGGGTGGTGCCGGATGATTATTGAATTTAATCCAGAAACATTGCAACAATTCAATTGCTTTTTCTGTGGTAAGAGTACCTTCCTCCAATCCTTTTTTATAGAAAGGATATAAATGTTGGTCAAGTCTACCGGGGTTGAATGAATCCCAAGGGTTTAATTCTGTGATTACTGCCAGATGAGCAAACCAATAATACTGCAATGCTTCGTGAAATGTTTCTGGAGCATTGGCAGGTACATGGGTACAAACCTTGGCCATTTCAAGGAGTTCATTCTTTCGATCGGCATCTGGCTCTTTTTCAGCTAGTTCCTTTAAGAGATCGGCATGTCGTTTTGCAAAACTTATAAGGGCTTGAGCTGCAATTTTCATAGCTTTGAGCTGTTCTCGCTGTAAATCCGCGTCAGAAAAAGCTTCTTTACTTAAATCATTCAAACGGATATCAATCTGATTAATAAAATCGAGCATACCCATAGAATAAATCTTTTTGCCGTTAACAGTATGGCCAGGTGCACGCTGCTCCTGAA
>JAHEEB010000695.1 GCA_024640925.1 Bacteroidota bacterium
TCAGGGTGATAAAAACAGCGCTGATTGGAAAAACTTTGAAGTTTACCTGAAACGTATATGGTTTTCAAATGGTATCTATCATCACTATTCTTCCGATAAAATACTTCCAGGTTTTTCAAAAGATTATTTCTTAGGTCTTGTAAAAGCTTCTGACAACAAAGGCTTTCCTTTTCTTAAGGATAAAACATTCGACGAAACCTTGAAAATACTTGTCCCGGTTATTTTTGATTCAACTGTTTATCCTAAAAAAGTGTCTCAGAATTCATCTGATGATCTTATTGCTCAATCTGCCGTTAACTTTTACCAGGAAGGCATTACCCAACAAGAGGTTGAGTTGTTTTATCAGTCACAACGGATCCCTGACGATACTACTCCTATATCATATGGCTTAAATTCCAAACTCATTAAGAATCATGGAAAAATTGAGGAAAAAGTCTGGAAATCGGGAAGTATGTACGGACAGGCAATTGATAAAATAATCTATTGGCTGGGCAAGGCTTTGGAAGTTTCCGAAACACCAGAACAAAAAAAAGAAATCGAACAATTAATATCGTATTATAAAACCGGCAATTTAAATACATGGGATGAATACAATATAACCTGGGTTAACAATAATCAGTCTTTAATCGATTTCGTCAATGGCTTTATTGAAGTATATGAGGATCCTCTTGGAATGAAAGCAACCTGGGAATCAATTGTTAACTTTAAAGACATTGAAGCAACACGTAGAACGCAAATCATAAGCGATAATGCACAATGGTTCGAAAACCACTCACCTATCGACAATAAGTTCAAGAAAAAGGATGTAAAGGGAGTATCGGCTAAAGTTATAACCATTGCTATGCTTGCAGGAGACTGCTATCCTGCAACTCCTATCGGAATAAATCTTCCAAATGCCGATTGGATTAGAAAAGAACATGGTTCAAAATCAGTTACTCTCGAGAACATATCGTATGCTCTGGCCCAGGCAAACCTGACTTCAGGATTCCTTGAAGAGTTTTCTTTAACAGAAAAAGAGATGGAATTGGAACGGAAATATGGCCCCATGGCCGATAATCTTCATACCGATATGCACGAATGCCTTGGACATGGCTCCGGACAAGTTTTACCCGGAATTACCACTGAAATGCTCAAAAATTATCATTCTGCTTTGGAAGAGACCCGTGCCGACTTATTTGCCTTGTATTATATGATGGATCCAAAAATGGTTGAACTGGGTTTAGTTCCAACTCTTGATGCATCAAAGGCTCATTATATAAGTTATATCCGAAATGGCCTGATGACACAACTTAGACGAATTGAACCTGGTAAAAATATAGAACAGGCCCACATGCGCAACAGACAACTTATTGCTTCGTGGTGTTACGAAAAAGGAAAATCTCAGAATGTAATTGAAAAAATAGTAAAAGAAGGTAAAACCTATTTCCACATTAACGATTATAACAAATTAAAAGACCTTTTCGGACAATTATTAAAAGAAGTCCAACGTATTAAATCGGAAGGTGACTATGAAGCCGGAAAGCTGTTGGTTGAAACTTACGGAGTAAAAGTAGACCAGGAGTTGCACAAAGAAGTTCTGGCCAGGTTTGAAAAGTTGAAACTTGCACCTTATAGCGGATTTGTAAACCCTGAATATAAACTTATTAAAGAAGGAAATACGATTACTGATATAAAAGTAATTTATACTGATAATTATACGAATCAGATGTTAAAATACGGCAAAGAGTATTCTTTTCTTCCAAATGAGAATTAATTCATCATTTTTTTAGTAAATTACATACGATTGGAGAGTTTCCCAAAATAATCCCTTTGTAATTCAGGAAATGGAAGCAAAATATTACCAGTCGTTACCTGATGGAAAAGTCAGGTGTACTTTATGCCCGCATGAGTGTATAATTAAACCGGGCAAAAGTGGAATATGCCGTATACGCCACAACTCCAATGGTGTTTTAATCGCAGAATCGTACCAGCTCTATTCGGCTTTGCATTTCGATCCTGTCGAAAAAAAACCGCTATATCATTTTTATCCTGGGAAAGAGATACTTTCTTTGGGAAGCGTAGGCTGTAACCTTCATTGTAACTGGTGCCAGAATTACGACATTTCGCAAAAAGGAGTTGAAAACGATGATAAATTAACCCATATGTTGCCTGAGACATTGGTGAAAATGGCACGTATTCAAAAAAATAGTATCGGAATTGCATATACTTATAACGAACCATCAATATCCATCGAAAGTGTGATTGAAACAGCAAGGCTTTGCAAAGAAAACGGGCTGAAAAATGTTATGGTTACCAATGGATACATCGGAGAACAAGCAATGACAGACTACCTTGAACTTATTGATGCATTTAATATTGATGTAAAAGCATTTCGTGAAGACATTTATCAGAAATATACCGGTTCGAAGCTGGAGCATGTATTAAAAAACATTATACTGGCAAAAAAAGCCGGGAAACATGTAGAACTAACCTACCTGGTTGTTACCGATATTAATGATAAACTGGAACAATTTATTGAACTTGTAAACTGGATTGCCAACGAAACAGGCAAAGACACAGTATTGCACATTTCGAGGTATTTCCCAAGATATAAGCTGGATAACGCGCCCACTTCGGCTATAAAGTTGCAGCTATTAGCCGAAAAAGCCTTGGAAACGCTCGATTTTGTATATCTGGGAAATATTTACTCCGGTGAATTCAGTAATACACGCTGTCCAACATGCAAATCCACTTTAGTAACAAGAAAGGGATATTCTGTTACTATTAACGATGATTGTAAAAGCGGAATTTGCCCTGAATGCAAAACAAAAATTTTTATTGATGATTGATTGTTACAAAATTTATGTGTAGATTTCAAACTTATTTTATACTTTACCTTTAATTTAATCCGGTTAGACAAAAAAAATAAATATGGAAGCACTCGATATCCAGGGGACAAATGATACGCCAAAGGTAATTTTAGATCCGGACAATAACATTTTCGAGATATCTGGCCGTTCACTTCCGGAAGACGTTGTTTCGTTTTACAGACCAGTTATTGATTGGCTCGAGGAATATAAATCAAATCCTATCGATCATACTGAATTTGTTTTCCGGTTTATTTATTTTAACACAGCTACTTCTAAACTCATCCAGGATATAATCATAAAACTTGAAGAACTTTGCGAAATTGGAAAAGATGTACAGATTTTGTGGTTTTATGAAGAAGATGATGAAGATATGCTTGATGTCGGTGAGGAGTTCATGGAAAATACCACCGTTCCTTTTGAGGTAATTGGATATTAAGCGAACATTCATTTGCAACCTCTACAAGGTTGAATAGAGTTCGGTCAATTGGGTGCTACAATATTTCTACTAGGCTTAAAATCTTCTATTAAGAAGTGTGTAATCTTTGAAAATCTTTATAATTGCAGACTTATATTTTCAGTTTATTCCCTGTATTTTTCCACATACAAATAGGAATGATCATTTATCCGAACCATAGTGGAAACGGAAGAATTATC
>JAHEEB010000696.1 GCA_024640925.1 Bacteroidota bacterium
GGAAATATCATCCATAGCCATGTCTGGGTTTTATGCCCAGTCATTTGCCGAGAAAGAAACTATCGACATAATACTCAGAGATACCATAAACACTATGGTTCTTATGGGAGTAAAAACGGCCTTTCTGCCATTAGGTGTAAAAGGTGATTTGATGCAATTCCCCGAACTGCGCCCGATTATAGTTGAACGACTTAAATTAGCAGGAAAAATGGCCGAAGCAGCCAATGTAATCTTTGGCATAGAAACGGCACTTGATGCTACGGGAGAAGTTCAACTGCTTGAAGAAATTGGTTCTCCTGCAATAAAAAGCTATTTCAACTTTGCCAATGCGCTTCAAAATGGGAGGAATTTAATTCAGGAAATAAAAACTCTTGGCAAAGACCGGATTTGCCAGATCCATTGCACTGATGAAGATAACGTATGGCTTGAAAACAATACGAGACTAAACATGCCCGAAGTGAAGAAAACCCTTGACGAAATTGGCTGGGGTGGATGGCTTGTAATCGAGCGTTCCCGCGATGCCAACAACCCGAAAGATTTGGTCGGAAACTTCGGAGCAAACACTAATTATTTAAAAACTATTTTCAATGATTAATATGAATTCCTTTGTGAATTTTGTGTAACCCTTAGTGTACTTTGTGGTAAAAAAGAAAAAATTAATAACCACAAAGGGCACTATGTAAAACACAAAGAAAACAAAGTTTTAATACAAAAAAACTCTATGAAAAACATAACTAAAACAATGATGTTCCTTGTATTTGTGCTACTCGCAGAACTATGTATTGCTCAACCCGCTGAAATTTGGGTGTCGGTAAATGGTTCTGACAAAAACCCAGGCTCAAAGGAACAGCCAATGAAATCAATTCTGATGGCACAGCGAAAAGCACGCGAAATGCGCCGGCTAAACTCACCTGAAATAAAAGACGGGATAAATATCATCCTTACAGATGGTAAGTACCAACTGGAAGAACCAATTTTTTTCAGACCGGAAGATTCAGGAACAGAAACCAGTCCGACTATATTCACAGCCAACAAGGAAGCAAAACCAGTTATCAGCGGAGGAACTCCTGTTAAAAACTGGACAAAAGTTGAAGGTGAGATACCTGGACTTCCAAAAGAAGCAAAAGGACAACTATGGGTTGCTGATGCTCCCGTAATTGGCGGTCATTGCCTTGCTTTCAGACAAATGTGGGTGAATGAAAAGAAAGCTATCAGGGCAAGTACGTTGAATGATGGTGAATTACCCCGTATTCTATCGGTTGATAAAGAAAGTGAGGCCCTTTGGATTCCTTTGCCAAAAGCCAATTTGAAAACCATTGGTCAGTTGGAATTTGTAATCCACCAATGGTGGGCAATTGCAAACCTTCGGGTTAAAAATATCGAAGTAGTTGGCGACAAAGCAAAAATAACCTTTCACCAACCCGAAAGTCGTATCGAATTTGAACATCCATGGCCAGCCCCCTTTATTGACGAAGAAAAAAAATTAAATGGCAATTCGGCTTTTTATTTTGCCAATTCCATTGCTTTACTAAACTCGCCCGGAGAATGGTATGAGGATTTGAATGCCGGAAAAATATACTATTGGCCAAAAAAAGATGAAAATCTAAATAAATCTGAAGTTATTGTTCCCTGCCTTGAAACACTTGTCAGTATTGAAGGTACAACGGATCACCCCGTTTCATATATTTATTTTAAAGGAATAGGTTTTGAACATACAACATGGATGAGACCATCGCAGGCTGGACATGTTCCACTTCAGGCAGGTATGTATATTTATGATGCGTATAAACTAAAAGAACCGGGAACACCAGATAAAGCAGGACTGGAAAACCAGGCGTGGATTGGCAGACAATCGGCAGGGGTAACAGTTTCTGGGGCAAACAACATCAATTTTTACCGGTGCAGTTTCAACCATATGGCTGCAACGGGACTTGATTATATCTATGGAACAAACCACGATAAAATTGAAGGATGCACATTTAGTGATATTGGAGGAACAGCCATTCAAGCTGGTTTCTTCGGTGATAAAACGTTTGAGGCTCACCTGCCTTACAATCCATCTGATGAAAGGGAAGTTTGTCAGTTTGAAACCATATCAAACAACCTGATTACGGATGTAACAAACGAAGACTGGGGCTGTGTAGGAATCAGCGTCGGATATGCTCATGATGTGACTATTGAGCACAACGAGGTAAACAATCTAAACTATTCTGGCATCTGTGTTGGCTGGGGTTGGACCAAAACAATAAACTGCATGAAAAACAATAAAATTCATGCAAATTATATCCATCACTTCGCTAAAATGATGTACGATGTTGGCGGTATTTACACCCTCTCTGCTCAGCCGAACAGTATTGTATCGGAGAACAGGATCGAAAGCCTCGAAAAAGCCCCCTATGCTCACATTCCGGAACACTATCAGTATATTTATTACGATGAAGGATCTTCATTTATAAGGGCAATTGATAACTGGACAGAGAAAGACAAATTCTTTTCCAACAGTCCCGGCCCGGGCAACGAATGGAAGAATAATGGCCCACAAGTTGATCAGGCTATAAAGGATAAAGCCGGCCTTGATGCTGAATTTAAAGATTTATTAAATTTTTAGAATAATAAAAGATGAAAAAGCACATATCAATAATCTGTTTAACCATTTCCCTGGCCACTACCCTTTCTGCCCAGCTGGAAAACATTGATCAGGAATATCTGAATACACTGAAAAACAGGACAGCCAAAATAGTTGATGCTATTGAACTAACAGACTCTGCAAAATGGTATCGCGTGCAGGAAATAATAATAATTCAATATTACGAACTGAGTAAAATTCATGATTTGAATAAAGCAAAGCTTGAAGAGGCTAAAAAGCTTGAAGGAGATGCAAAAGAACAAGCCAAAAATAAGGCGCAATTAGAAACAGATGCCAGCCTGTATAAACTCCATGCAGAATACCTGGCAAAATTATCGAGCGAAATTACACAGGACCAGGTAGAAAAGGTAAAAGACGGAATGACCTATGGTGTTGTTGAACGCACTTATAATGGGTACCTTGAATTATTACCAAACCTTACTGATGAGCAAAAGCGTTTTATTTATAAAAATCTTGTTGAAGCTCGCGAATTTGCTATGGATGCTGGCACATCAGACGCGAAACATGCATGGTTCGGTAAATATAAGGGCAGAATTAATAACTATCTTTCAGCAGCAGGCATAGATATGAAAAAAGCTGAAGAAGATATAAAGGCAAAACAATCATCAGGCAAATAAACTCATATAAAAGATTAAACAAAGAAGTTCATCATGATAACTCCCAACCCATTACTCGGAACAGGAATCCACGCACTTGGTGGAATTTCAGCCTCAACATGTTATATCCCATCTCAGGGCACAAAAAACTGGTCTTGGGGCACATTCTGGCTTGTGCAGTCGTGTTTTGCCTGGCTCATAGTTCCTGCCATCATAGGATGGGTAACTGTACCCGATTTCTGGGGAATCCTGAGAAAT
>JAHEEB010000697.1 GCA_024640925.1 Bacteroidota bacterium
TACCCATGGGAAAATGCCTTTAAACGGATACAAATCGTTTAATCCCATTTCAAGGGTCTTAAATCCGTTGCACGACATACCTGTAAGGAAAACCTCATTCTCATTAATATTGTAAATACCTTTTGCCGTATCAATTGAAGCTGTGATGAAATCGGTGTTGGTCATTTGTTCTGTGTTGTTATCGGGGCAGACTACAATAACTCCTAGGCTGTCGCATAATGGTTTCAGTGCGGTGCGGTATTCGTCGCTATTTCCACCACAATAATGCAATCCGACAACGAGAGGGTAGCTTTTTGCCGGATCGTAATTTTGCGGAACAGCAACAGATAAAGGATGTTTTACGCCGCTTACATAAATATTGGTGTCGGCCGATTTTAGCTTGTTAACTGTTACATGAAAAACTGTTTGTTCTATACCAGTACTGCCATCTTCTGTAGCTTCTAATACCAAATAAACCAAACCGGATGAATTGGCAACAGGCGATATCCGAACAACTACAGTATCATTTCCGGCTGTTGTTATTATCTGAGGGTTGGTAATTATACTAGTTTGACCACTCAGAGCCCTTATTACCATTTTTTTATCGGTCTTATGAGAAATTTTTACCTTTATGTCCCTTGTCTTTGTATTTAACATGGAGAAATCGGCAACAGGATCAATTTCAATATTATTTGTGTCGTTCAGGTAATGTATGCAACGAATCATTTCGTTACTAAATTCTGTAAAATAATAAGTATGCTTAATACCTTCGGCTAAAACAAGGTCAACATTAGCACCATGCGCTTCCAGACTATCATAAAGTTTTAATACCGTTGTATAATTATCGTCTTTGGTACCAACAGAAACAACAACAGGCATTTCCGAATCAAGGTTGAATGTTGAACTGGTGAATGAAGTAACCCAGGGTGCCCATGGAAAAATGCCCTTAAAAGGATACAAATCGTTTAATCCCATTTCCAGGGTTTTGAATCCATTGCACGACATACCTGTAAGGAAGACTTCTTTCTCATTAATATTGTAAATACTTTTTGCCGTATCAATAGAAGCTGTGATGAAATCGGAGTTGGTTATTTGCTCTGTGTTGTTATCGGGGCAGACTACAATAACTTCAAGACTATCGCATAAAGGCTTAAGAGCATTACGGTATATGTTGCCGGAACCTCCGCAATAATGTAATCCGACAACGAGAGGATAGCTTTTTAAGGGATCATAATTTTGCGGAATGGTAACACATAAGGTGTGTTTTACGTTACTTACATAAATATTCGTGTCGGCGTTGGTTGAACCATGAGTAAGTTGGCCAAAGGCCATGATTGCAAACAGAATTAATAAAACTGATTTTTTCATAAACATAGGGTTAGTTAATAAAATAATTTTATTTGTTTTAAAAAGACAGATAGTTGGATGAAATTACGTATACAATCCGGTAAAATATTTTCTTGCCAGTACCCGAGTAAAATCTTAGCAGTACTGGTTATCCCTGAAAATCAACATTAATTCCTTATTTGAATGAATAGTTAAAGGATTAAGGTAATACTAGGATTTTAATTGAGGCATTAAATAATTTGAAAGACATAATTACAAAACAAAAGATTTCCAGCATTATTTATTCAATTATGCTGGAAACCTTAATTATATAATTCTGTTTTTTTATTGCTTATTTAACTTTCCTGTGATATGTGTTCCTGAATATTCTGCATCATAGAGGTACATACCAGGCTTCAGATTTTCTACATTAATCGGGAGTACATGATTTCCGGTTGACTCATAGGTAACTTGCTTTTGAATCTGCAGTCTTCCGGTTATATCATATATTTTAACCTTGACAGTTCCGGATGCTTCAATGGGCAAGTTAAATATATCAATGCAAGGATTTGGAAATCCATATTGTTCGACATGTTGCATAGTTTGCTTTATACCACTTCCGGCTTCAACAGTAATGGTTGCAGCAACGGAAATATTATTAACCACTACCTGAACTTTGTTTTTGCCAATTGTAGTGCCAACAAAGGTTGTCGATGTGTTTGTTTCATCGATAAGTATGCCACCTCCTTCAGGTATCGACCAGATTGCACCATCAATAATAGTATCCTCCATTATCAGGCTTTTTTGGTCGTAATAATATATTTTAATATCAACACTATCACCTTCTTTAATTGTTTTCCTGGTCGGACTTATTCCTATTTTAGTCAGTGCAGGTTGATAAACACTCTGTTGAATTGTCAATGAGTCGTTACCAAGTTTACCTTTTGCAACCAGCTTAAAAATTGTTGTTAATTTAGGAGAAACTTTTAAACTGCCGTTTTGTAGAGCACCTTCGCCATTTAAAAAAACAGTGTCAGCGTTTGCAGTTGTCCAGCTTATAGTAGCAGTGTCTCCAAGTTTTATTTCACTTTTGTTTGTTCCCAGACTCGTAACAAAAGTTGTTCCGGGGGTAGTTTTATGAATTATTTCAGTTTCTACAATTCTGTCGTATGCAATTTTAGCCATCACTTTTGCCCCGGCAGCATCAGGATGAATTTTATCCGGAAAATATGTTGAACTGTTAACCAACGGATGATAAAAATCTACAAGGGTTACATCTCTTATTTTAAGTATCGAATCGACAGCAGGAATAACACCATTTATTATAACAGAATCGCGTATACCATAAACAATTCCAAAAGCTGGGGGAGGGTAACATACAATAATTTTAGTATTCGGGTTACGCAACTTAAAAGTATCTATCATTGCCAGGTAATCGCCAATAAATTCACCCTTATGACTATCCCAATTCCATGATTTTGTATCGTTGGTTCCAAGACAAATAAAAGTAATATCAGGGGCAAAACTCCAGCCTGCTTTAAAAAAAAGTTCGTCCCATAAAGGTTCATCACCATTTTTAAGCATAGTATGGCCAGATACAGCAAAATTTTTGACAATGCAGGTATCGCCATATTTCGTTTCCAGCAATTTAGCTATTTGAGAAGGGTAACATTCATTCGCAGGATCCGACAATCCGGTTCCTATTGTTATACTGTTGCCAAAAAAGCCAACACGCACATGGTAATCCTGAGCATAACCACAAAGGGTTATCATTAAGGAAAGAACCAGACCAGGTATAATCTTTGTTTTCATCAGTAAATAGGTTTTATGTTAAAGGTCAGATGCAATCTTCTTTATCTTCCCTATTCAGAGTAAAGGAGAAATAAAAGAATTGCGATCGCTAATTTAATTCTTTTGCAGAATATACTTTACATAAATATATTTACGTGTTTTAAACCATTCGTAGGTTTCGGAACCTATTGTGCCTGAAAAATTAAGAGCCAGACCATGCAGGAAACGCGGAGCTAATTTTTTAACCAGTTTTCTTCTTCTTTCGTCATCGCCTTCTAAAGCTTTAACTACGTTTGCCGTGATATCTGTCTGCGATAACATTTTTAACCCCGATTTGTTAAATTGATCAAGTAATTCATCCATTTCATAATCATAACGGAAATCAGTGAACAACATATATCCGC
>JAHEEB010000103.1:0-1114 GCA_024640925.1 Bacteroidota bacterium
GATTGTTTGATTTCGATAAAAAAAACCAACGACTTTTACTGGAAAAAGAAGAAATACGTTTAACCCAGCGTGAGGCAGAATTGCTAGCTCTTCTGATCGGAAATGTAAACCAGGTTTTAAGAAAAGAAGATATCTTAAAAACCATCTGGTATGACGATAACAGTATTTTCAGCCGCAGTCTGGATGTATTTATATCTCGCCTCAGAAAAATTCTTGAACCCGATACTACACTAAAAATCGAGAACATACATGGTGTAGGATACCGCCTTAGACAGATTTCTATGGATTAATTCCTCCTTCCGGAATATCTTTTTACATTGTTTTTGTAAATCGAGTTTGAACAACAATATCTTGTTGTTTCAGTCGAATTATAAATAGTCCTGGTTTTAAACTGCTTATGTCAAGCTGATTTTGTGAGCTATTGCAATTCCTTTTTGACAGAATCGTTTTACCATCAACTGTAAGAATATCTAAGGAAAATGATCCTGAAAAAGAATCAGGGAATTTAAGGTACAGATTGTTCTTTGCAGGATTAGGATATATATTAAATGCAAAAGAACGGATAGAATAGTCATTGATTTCTGTAAAGGTATCGGAATAACTTTTTTTCAGGTTGTTTAAATATTTGTCAACGAACAAAACTTCAACAAGGCTGTCTGTTATGGTAAAACCATTTAATGGAATGGATATATGGTTGAATTGACCAATAATTAATGGCTGGTACTTATCCCCGTCAATAGTAACCTCTATTCTTCCCAGATCTAGTGTGTCGGTAATAGAAAGAATAACTTCATTTTCATTAAAAGTAATACTTCTCATACTATAATCCCTGCTGGCGAAGGTGTAGAATTTTGAAGCTGATCCACTACCGCCTGTTTTAAAATCCACTCTTATATCTTCCACCTGAGTTCCTAATACCTCAATTAAAGCGGGGTTCACACAACCAAACCCATCATTATTCAAGTATACGAGGTGAGATATTTTCTGAGGATCATGTCCCATTATCAGGGATTCAACAGCATCAACAGCAATAGCATCTTTACCTGCCAGAACAACCCTCATATTCCGTTGTGCCTGAGACAAACTTGTATAATCAGCTGCAACCGGTCCATTA